>NZ_JBAPKZ010000002.1:0-80412 GCF_037083805.1 Roseovarius sp. D0-M9
TTTCGAAAGATCACATGGCCCATGTTTTCGAGCCGTTCTTTACCACCAAAAGCGTGGATACCGGAACCGGACTGGGCCTGAGCATGGTCTATGGCTTCGTCAAGCAGACGGGTGGCCATGTCCGGATTTACTCCGAACCGGCCGAGGGCACGACCGTCAAACTGTATTTCCCTCGGTGTTCGGACAGCCTGCCCGCGCATGACGTCCCGGCGCAAATCAAGCCGATGCTTTGCGGCAAGGAGACCATTTTGGCCGTCGAGGATGACGCGCAGGTATTGCTGCAACTGGTCGCGCAATTGACCGGGCTGGGCTATGAGGTTGTCACTGCATCGGCCGGCGCGGCGGCCCTTGATATCTTGCGTGCCCGATCGGACATTGACCTGCTCTTGACCGATGTCGTCTTGCCCGGCGGAATGAATGGACGGCAGATCGCCACAGCGGCACAGGCAATCTGGCCGAACCTGAAGGTTCTCTACACCTCGGGCTATTCGGAAACCGCAATCGTGCATCACGGACGACTGGATAAGGACATCAACTTTCTGGGCAAGCCTTATCGCCGATCCCAACTGGCCTCAAAGGTTCGAATGGTTCTTGATTCTTGACCGTGCACCATTGCGTGTGCGATCTGGGGCCGCTGCGCCACCGGGACGTGTCGGCGCTGGAAGCGCATAAGTCAGTTCCAAGAGAGATGCGCTCCTCTGGCATGCCTGGCGCATCCGCGATGTCCTGCAGCACGTCAAAAAGCCGGCGTGGCGTGGCGCCGGGGTGACGGTCTGCCCTTCCGTCGGCAGAACTACACCGGGGGGCTTCATTCCGGATTTGCATGGTGGTCCTTTGAGATCACTGTTGCTCTGAGGTGGTGAGCCGCGCCGGTATCTTAGCCCCCGGCGCAAGCTTGGATTTATCTTGCGTGTTGCATCGTGACGACGGGCGCGATTGCTGGCGTCCGGCCCGCGAGCCATACCAGCACGGGCCCTGCGACGAAGAGTGAGGATCCCGTTGCGATGATCACGCCGGCAATCATCGGCCATGCGAAACCGGCAACAGCCGGTCCGCCCCAGATCGCCATCGGCAGCAGCGCCGCCAGCGTCGTGCCCGAGGTGAAGATGCAGCGCGCCAGCACCTGATTCAGGCTGCGGTCGATCACATCCGCCAGTGGCTCATCCGCGCCGCCTCGCAGGTGTTCACGGATGCGGTCATAGACGACGACCTTGTCGTTCACCGAATAGCCGATGAGTGTCAGCAAGGCGACGATGGTGGTCAGGTTCACTTCCCACCCAGTCAGGGCGATGACGCCAAACGTCTTGGTGATGTCGAGAAACAGCACCGCGATGGCCCCGGCCGCGAAGTGCCACTCGAACCGGATCCAGATATAGACCAGCATCGCCAGCACCGCGAGCGAAAGCGCGAGCAGCCCGGTCGTTGCCAGCTCGCTGCTGATCGTGGGGCCCACGAGGTCGATCTGGTCAAATACCGCGCCCGGAACAGCCTGCGCGGCAGCGGTCTCCACAGCAGCGACCGTGGCTTGACCGGCCTCGCCCTGCACGCGGATCAGCGCCTCGTTCGGGTCGCCAAAGGCCTGGAGGCTGGCATCGCCGGGCACCTCGGCAGCAATGGTCGCACGCAATTCCGCCAGCGGCACAGGCGCGTCCGAGCGCAGCACCATCTGCACGCCGCCTGTAAAGTCGATGCCCAGGTTGGGTCCGGGCAACACCAACGCCGTCACCGATCCAAGCGACAACACGGCCGAGACAGCCAGCGCCAGCCGACCCCGCCGCATGAACGAAAACGCACCCGGGGCACGCACCCCACCGATCAGCGGGGCGATGGCCAGCCGCGCAGGTTTGCGGCGCCGCACCAGCGCCTCCATCATCATCCGCATCAGCACCACTGCGGTAAACATCGAGATCAGGATGCCAAGGCTCATGGTAATGGCGAAGCCGCGGATCGCACCCGCCCCGAACATGAACAAAAGCACCATTGCCAGAAGCGTGGTGATGTTTGCGTCCAGAATCGTGGCCCAGGCCCGGGCATACCCCTGCGTCAGCGCCTTGATGGCAGTTGCGCCCTTGGCCGTCTCCTCCCGGACACGGCTGAAGATCAGGATGTTGCTGTCTACTGCGATACCAAGGCAGAGGATGATGCCGGCAATACCCGGGAGGGTCAGTGTCGCGCCCAGCACGCCAAGCGCCGTCAATGTCAGCATGACGTTCAGCCCCAGCACCGCACTGGCAAGGAGCCCCCAACCGCCATAAAGCCCCACCATTATCGCCACCACAAGCGCGAGGCCCACAGCGCCTGTGATCAGCCCGGCCCTGATGGAATCCGCGCCGAGGGCGGCGCCGACGCTGCGCTCCTCGATCACCTCCAGAGAGGCGGGCAGCGCCCCCGAGGTCAGCAACACCGCCAGTGTCTGTGCCTTTTCCGGTGTGAAGTCGCCCGTGATCTGGCCCTGACCGCCGGGGATGGCAGACTGTATCACCGGCGCGGTCAGAACCTCGCCGTCGAGGACGACGGCAAAGCGTTTGCCGATATTGGCTGCCGTGACCTCGGCGAAGGTTATGGCCCCCGGACGGTCGAGGGAAAAAGTCACCATCGGGCTGCCGGTGTCCGGGTCGAAAGCCGAGGCCGCCCGGTCCAGTCGATCGCCCGACAGGGTTACGTGATCCTCGACCAAGACTGGGCCACTGCCATCGCGCATTTCCAGCGAGGACGTGTTTGGCCCTGGGCCTTGCGCCACCATCTGAAAGCTCATCTTGGCCGTCGAGCCGAGAAGGTCCCGGAGCTGGCCGGGGTTTTCAACGCCGGGCATCTGGACGAGGATGCGATCGTCCCCCACCCGGCTGATGACGGGCTCGGAAACGCCGACCTGATCGACCCGGTGACGGATCACCTCAAGGCTGCTGTCGGCGGCGGTGCTGGCAGCTCGGTCCAGCCCAGCCTTGGTCAGTTCCAGCCGCAAGGCACCGCCGGACAGATCCACCGTAAAATCCGAAGGGGTGCCGGGCAGCGTGTCGGCGTTGGCAATGCCCTTCATGGCCAGGAACAACGCTTCATCAGCGGGCGCCGACAGGGCCAGGCCCTCGGTTCGGATCTCGGCCGGGTTCATGTTCCGGGCGCGCATTTCGGAGGCAAGCGTTCCTTGGAGCTCCTGCAGACGTGACTGGGCCAGATCATCGCGGTCGACGGCAAGCAGGAGATGCGCACCGCCTTGCACATCGAGGCCCAGTGAAACGGTCTGGCTGGTCGCCCATGCCGGCAGGGTGCTGCGAAGAGTTGAGGGGAGAAAGTTCGGAAGGGCCGTCGCAACTGCAAGAAGCAGCAGGACGACATAGGTCATCACGACCCATGCTGGTCGGCGCATGTTTTATATCCATTTTAACCTGAGAGTTCAGCCTGACGAAGAAGTATCAGGCTGCAGGCGGCCCCCGGACCGGGGGCAGGGTGGGCCATGCGGCAGACGGGCGCGCGCTGTGCGGCACATGCAGCCTTGCGGCCAGATGGGCGCGCGGCAGGACCTCGAAGGCGGCACCGGGCGATACCAGATCCGCCGAAGGATCGTCGGGCAGCTGCGTTCTCAGCAGGTGCCGAGAGTCGGATAGGACGCCTTGGGCCTGCTCGACATTACTATCGGCAGCAGGGCCAGCGTTGGTCATCCCATCCGCTTGGCTCTGAGGCGCTCCAAACACCACGAACGTCAGCAAGACGAGAAGTCGCGACAAGATCGCGCAAGCGCCTCTCACATCGCGCCCCGGCACGCGTGTCGTCATTGTGCGGCCCAGACATAGGCGACATAGCCCACCAGCATTGCAACGCCGATGCCGCGCCCGATCACCGGACGGGTCAGCAGCAGTGCGGCAAGGATGATCGACAGGGCAATCATCACCGGCAAATCGAAGGTCAGGAAGCGTGATGCCACCGGAATTGGCGTGATCAGCGCGGTCACACCCAGAATGCCCAGCACGTTGAAGATGTTGGATCCGACGATATTGCCGATGGCAATCTCGGACTGGCGGCGGAAGGCGGCGATCAGAGAGGTTGCGAGTTCAGGCAGTGAAGTGCCGATAGCAACGATGGTCAGGCCGATGAACGCCTCCGAGATACCGTAGCCTCGGGCGATGTTGACCGCACCATCCACGAGGAACCTCGCGCCAACCATCAGGGCGACCAGACCGCCGATGACCCATAGCGTTGACACAAGCACGGAGGCCCGTGCAGGCACGCCGACCTCCTCCACCACGGCCTCGCCCGGCTGCCGGTGGGCCCAGATGAGATAGGCGGCCAGACCGGCCACCAACAGCACTCCCGAGAGACGTCCCATCTGCCCCATGGCAAATATGGGGACCAGAACGAGCGCGGCAGCCACCATCACAGCTGTGTCGCGGCGCAAGGTCGCCCCCATGACCTTGATCGGCCAGACCAGCGCGGATAATCCGATGATCAACAGGATGTTTGCAATGTTCGAGCCGACGATGTTGCCGAGCGCGATGTCGGGGACACCGCGCCATGCGGCATCGACGGAAACCAGAAGCTCAGGGGTGGACGTTCCAAAGCCAACGACGGTCAAGCCGATCAGCAGCGGCGGGATCGCCATGCGTCGGGCGATGCCAACGCTGCCACGAACAAGAGCTTCGCCGCCAAAAAACAAGCCGAGCAGCCCGGCAACAAGGTAGAGATAGTCCACGTCCCGAACCCTCAAGGGCGATTAATCCGCCCCGCGAGGCTAGTTGTACACTCCGGGGAGGACCTGCAAGGTGCCCCCGACAATAATTGTTGAACCAATCAACTATGTTCGACGCACCCGACCTCCAGCCTCTGTCCTACTACCTTGCGATGCTGCTGCAATTCGATCTGTTTGCATCCCTTTTGCTCTTCGTGGTGCTCTGGATCACCATCATCCGGTGTCCCCGCGTCGAGTCCGGTGCTTTTCAGCAGCCTTTAACGCTCAGCTAGGAGCTTTGGGCCGCCCGATGTGCCGGAACCAAAATGCATCCGCATCACATCTCGCATAAAAACTCAGGACTTCGCTCCTGTCTGGGGATGGCCGTGCCGGTGGCTCCCAAAGACCTCAGCCATTCCTATCCGCAGGTTGGCGCAGCCACATAGTTCACCCGGTTGGCTTATTCAGGCACCCACATGCACCGTTGGTTGAAATTGCACGGTTTACCGCAGTGGGAGGCATACCGAAAACGCTGATCTGTCACGCACGAGGCGACACCCTGTTGAAATTATTGGGAAGGGTAGTCTCGCGGCTTGTGCTACGGTGCGGTTGTCGACTCGGTTGCGATCGGATCGACGGCAAAGACGTCAGCGCCGCGCGGACCCGGTCCTGGTGAAGCAGGCTTTCTTCCGTGCGCAGTCTTTTTTCCTGACGTGAACGATTGGGAGGTTGCAATGTCCGACACCGAAAAATTTCCAGCATCCATATATGGCCCGGCCGAGAGGCAGATGGCGGAGAGCTTGGTTGAAATCGAACGCCAGTCCTTGATGGAAGATGAAGAATGTGAATGCCGGGAGGGCATGTTCAACGGCCTCACACGCCGTAATCTCCTGATGGGCGGTGTGGCATTGGGCGGTAGCGCATTGGCGGGCGGGCGCGCTCGGGCCGAAGCGCCCCCGGGCGCGATTGAATATGACGTCCAGCCCGATCCAACCAAGGAACAGGGACGCCTCATCCTTGATGATGGCGGCTATGGGTCGCGCTCGCAATTCGAGAACGAGGTACGCTGGCGCTATCCGACAGCCAGTATCGATTCCAGTTGGTCGATGACGCCTCTGGCTTCGGGGCGGGGCATGATCACCCCCTCGGGGCTGCATTTTGAACGTCATCACGCTGGTATCCCCACGATCGACCCAGCCACGCACGAGCTGATCCTGCACGGTATGGTCGATCAGCCGCTGCGCTTTACCATGGACGATCTGAAACGTTTGCCCTCGGTCAGCAAGCTCCACTTTATCGAGTGCTCCGGCAATGGGCTGACCGAATGGGCCAAGCCGACGCTCAAGACAGTGCAGGGCACACATGGCCTGACGTCGACGTCCGAGTGGACCGGCGTGCGCCTGTCCACGGTTCTGGAAATGGCAGGCGTTCAGGACAAGGCCGCATGGATCCTGGCCGAGGGCGCCGACGCCGCCGTGATGACGCGCTCGGTGCCGATCGACAAGGCGATGGATGACGCCATTCTGGCCTATGCCCAGAACGGCGAGGCGCTGCGGCCCGAACAGGGCTATCCGCTTCGTCTGCTGTTGCCGGGATACGAGGGCAACACGCATATCAAGTGGCTGCGCCGGCTTGAGGTCAGCGACAAGCCTTTCATGACGCGCGAAGAGACATCGAAGTACACCGACCTCATGCCCGACGGCACAGCGCGCAAATTCTCCATGGAGATGGAGGCAAAATCGGTGATCACCTTCCCCTCGGGCGCGATGAAGCTGCCGCGTGCGGGATATTACGAGGTGACTGGGATCGCATGGTCTGGCCGTGGCAAGATCGCGAAGGTCGAGGTCTCTGCCGATGGCGGGGCAACCTGGCAGGAGGCCACGCTCGATGCGCCGGTCCTCGACAAATGTCACACGCGGTTCCGACTGCCATGGACCTGGACCGGCGAGGAAGCCGTGCTGCAAAGCCGCGCCGTCGATGAGACCGGCTATGTCCAACCCACCCTCGAGCAGCTTGTCGAGGTGCGCGGGCTGAAGTCGGTCTATCATCTGAATTCAATCCAGAGCTGGCACGTCGCGCCGGACGGGGAGGTGACCAATGTTCACGCGTAATCTGACGATCATCTGCGCCATGGGTGCCCTGACTGGCACGCTGGCTGGTCCTGCGCTGGCACAGGAGGGCGACCGCACGGTTGCAGCACTGCCCGAAACTCTGGAGGAGACCGGCGAGCGCGCGCCCATGGAGGTGCCAGAGTCCAGTGCCGAGAGTGTGGGCGACATCACCCCCGCCGAGAACGCCTATGGCGTCGGCCAGCCGGCGAGCGAAGAGCAGATCGCAGCCGTCGATATCGACGCGATGCCCGACGGGCGCGGCCTGCCGGACGGCAGCGGCACCTATGCGGAAGGCGAGGAGCTCTATGAGGCAGTCTGTGCCGCCTGTCACGGCCTGGACATGATGGGCGTATCCGAGTTGGGCGCCCCGCAACTGATTGGCGGTCGCGGCACGCTGGCCAGCGACGCTCCGGTCAAAACGGTCGAAAGCTACTGGCCCTACGCCAGCACCTTCTTTGACTACACGCACCGAGCCATGCCGATGACAGAGTCCGGATCGCTAAGCGCCGATGAGGTCTACGCCATCAGCGCCTATGTGCTCGGGAAGGCCGGCATCACCAGCACCGAGCCGGACAGCGTGATGAACGCCGAGGCAATGGCCAAGGTCGAAATGCCGAACGCGAACGGGTTCGTCGAGGATCCGCGCCCGGACACTGCGGAATAAGCAACATTGATCCTGCATGAACGTGCAGGACGCATGAAGCAGAACTCGCGGCGCCATCCTTGCCCTGATGGCGTCGCTACCCGAATGTGTCCGGCAATCGCAATCTGCGCTCACAATGGTGTTCGAGCGCGTTGAAACCTCCTCTGAACGAATGCCTCACTGCTGCGCGCAATCACCTTGGCAGATGCTCCACCCTGCCCCCATAGTCTTGACCCGTAGCGTGGCCTTCTTATCGTTAGTAAAGCAACGCATGGAACCGCAAAGCGAGTTGTTCAGCAGACAAGTAAAGCGTGTTCGAGGACTGGCCCGCTGTCGTATATCTCCTGTTTGCACACACAAAAATGCCGCCTAAGGACGCCAATAGATTGTCCGGAGAAGAGATATCTTGGTGCTGAGTGTGTAGGAGCCTGTCTGTAGCAGATTGAATTGCGAATTTCCTGCGAATTCGAGAGAATTCGTAAGGTCCATACTTGGAGATAACCGCGAAGACACACCCGGCCGCAAATCGCCCATCGCGATCGCTAGGCTCCACAGCACGGCACGCCGAACAGGTGCCTTTCAGAAAGCAGCAGTCGCTTGCATCTAGCGGCAAGCCAGCGCGCGTTCTATAGCGGCATCTATGGTGGCACACCGAAATGAAATTCAGGGAAATTTCTTTATTTCAAGTACTTAAAGGGGAAAGTGGCGGACCGAGGAGGATTCGAACCCCCGACCCCTTGATTCGTAGTCAAGTACTCTATCCAGCTGAGCTATCGGTCCACTGGGGGAGGCATTAAAGACTGCGCGCGCCCTTTGCAAGGGCCGATTGTCAGAAATTCAGGCTTCGGCCAAGCCCCCTTACGTGAGGTCGCCCTTGGGCAGCACGATCACGAAGGACGTACCGTCCGGGCCGGTGTGTTCCAGTGTCAGCGTGCCGCCGTGGCCGCGCACCAATTCATAGGATATCGTCAGGCCAAGGCCCGAGCCGCCCTTGGTCGCACCACCTTGAAAGGGGGTGAACAGATGCTCGCGCGCCTTGGGTGGCAGGCCCGGGCCGGTGTCGCTGATGCGGATCGTCACCGCCTCGTCGGTTTCATCGGCCTGCACGTTGATTTCGCCGGGTTTGCCGCTGGTCACGATGGCCTGCCGCGCGTTTCGCACCAGATTGGCGATGACGCGGTAGAGCTGTTCGGGATCGGCGCGCAGTTGAAATCCGGGGCGCACATCCTCCGAAAAACTGACGTCCGCATCACCCGCCGACAACCGCTCACTGTCGATCACGTCAGTGACGATATCCAGAAGGGCAAAGCGTGACAGGCGGGGGTCGGGCTCTTCGGCCTTGCCATAGGCGAGCGTCGATTCGCACAGGTTAACGGCCCGCCGGATCGAATTGACCAGCTTGGGGGCCATGCGTTTGACCATCGGATCCTCAGAGGTCTCCAGCCGATCTGTGAAGAGCTGGGCAGAGGTCAGGATATTGCGCAGATCATGACTGACCTTGGCGACGGCGCCGCCCAACCCGGCGAGGCGCTCCTTCTGGCGCAGGGCGCTGGTCAGCTGGGTCTGCATCAGGGCCAGCGTCTCTTCTGCGATGCGCAGCTCGGTGATGGACGAGGTGGGCGCGATCACACCGCGCGCATCCTCGGGCGCGTTGGCAAAGGCCTTCATCGAGCCGACGACACGGCTGATGGGCTGCACAAGGAACACCCGCACGGCCAGGAACAGCAGCACGGCGGTGATGACCGAGATGAAGGCCGACAGGATCAGGATGCGCAGACCGTAGTCGATCATCGCCGTGCGCAGCGTCGCAGTCTCCATTGTGACCTCGATCAGCACGCCAGCGCTGCGCACCGGCATTCCCATGACGCGCACCACTTCATCCTCGGTCCGCCACAGCCGCACCAAAGCGTCACGTATCAACTCGAACGCGCCAGCGTCGCGCAAATCGTATGTGGCCGAAATCGGCGAGGGCAAGGGCGAGGACAGGACCAGTTGGCGCGCATCGTTGCGCCGCAGAACCACGTTATAAACCCCCGCATTCGCCAGCAGCTCATCCTCGAGGTCAGGACTGATCTGATCGCCCGCCAGCCGTGCAAGCGAGGCAATTTGCGCGCGTTCGAGCCGGGACAGCAGGAAATCCTCGCGAAACCGCGCGATGGACGGCACAAAGATCAGCACTTCGGCCAGCATCACGAAGATCGCCGTCAGGATCAGAAACCTGCCCGAAAGTGAGTTCATCTTGCCTCCGGCCTCCTTGGCTACCTATGGCAGCCATCGCTGAACAAGGCGCACCGCGCGCTTGATCCATATGCTGTCAAAAAGGCGCGGACTGAAATAGGCCCCAGCCGCGCGCTTGTTGACTTCGCCAATGGTTGGATAGGGGGCGACCATGGCGGCAATCTGGCTCATCTTCATGCCATTTGCCAGCGCCAAAGCCCATAGCCCGATCAACTCGCCCGCCTGCGCGCCCACGATCGAGGCGCCGACGGGCTTGCCGCCCGCGACCATCACCTTGATCAGGCCGCGCGTCTCGCGTTCGGCGATGGCGCGGTCGTTGTGAGCGTATTCGTGGCGCACCACCTCCAGTCGGGCGCCGTATTTGTCGCGCGCCTCTACCTCGGTCAGGCCGACCTGCGCCAGTTCCGGCGCGGTATAGGTCGCCCAGGGAATATGGCTGGTCTTGGCCTTGGCGGGCAGGCCCAGAACGGCCGAGCGTATGACGATGCCCGCGTGATAGCCCGCCACATGCGTGAATTGCAGACCGCCCGCGACATCACCAATTGCGTAGACGCGAGCATTGGTGGTCTTTAGCCGCTCATCCACCTTGATGCCCCGTTCGGTCGTCCGGATGCCCGCCTTTTCCAGATCAAGGCGCTCCAAGTTGCTCTTGCGGCCCACGGCCATCAAAAGGTGGCTGCCCTCAAAGACGCGGCCATCCTCGGCCTCGACCTCGATGGCACCGGCCTTGCCACGGATTTCGGTCGCCTTGGTCCCCTCCTCGATCTGGATCCCCTCGCCGCGCAGCGCCTCCAGCACGATGGCCGCCGTTTCGGGGTCATCATTGGCCAGCGCCTTGGCGCCTTCGATGACGGTGACGCGGCTGCCAAGGCGGCGATGCGCCTGTGCCATCTCCATCCCGATGGGCCCGCCTCCGACGATCAGCAGGTGCTCGGGCTGCTCGCGCAGATCGAAAAGCGTTTCATTGGTCAGATAGGGGACCGTATCGAGCCCCGGTATGGGCGGCACCGCTGGGCGTGATCCGGTGGCGATGACGATGCGCCGCGCGGTGATGACGGTATCGCCCGCCTGCACCTCGGTTGGCGAGATAAAGGTGCCGTATTCGCTGATGACCTTGACGCCAAGCCCCTCGAACCGCTCGACGCTATCGACCGGCGCGATGGTGGCGATCACGTCCGCGACGTGATCCTTGGCCGCGGCATAATCCACGCCGGGCACGACATCCGACACGCCGTAGCGGGCCGCATGTGCCTGCGCATGGGCCGCCTTGCCCGAGGCGATCAGCGCCTTGGACGGAACGCAGCCATAGTTCAGGCAGTCGCCGCCCATCTTGTGCCCTTCCAGCAGCACGACGCGCGCGCCCATCTGGACCGCGCCCGCCGCAACGGACAGGCCGCCCGAACCTGCGCCGATCACAAGGATATCCGTCTCGATGTTTTTCATTGGCTCAAATACCCTTCTTGCCGCGCACGGCCTTGATGATGATCGGCAAGGCGGCCAGCGCGCAAAGGCCCAGAATGGGGCCGATGATCTGCGGCTCCCACAGAAGGCTGAGATCAGGGTCTTCCCCCCGGTCGAAAACCTCGCCAAGGCCCACGCCGATCCAGGTAAAGACCAGCGCACCAGGGATGATGCCTAGCGCGGTCGTCCAGACGAAATTGCGAAACTTCACCCCGACCATCGCAGGCAGCAGGTTGGCCACAAAGAACGGCACGGCAGGCACGAGGCGCAACAAGAAGAGCACGCTGACCTCATTCTCGCGCAGCCCCTCCTTGATCCGTTTCAGCGTCCCCTCGCCCGCCTCCATCTTGGCCGCAAGCGTTCTGCCGAGGCCCATGCGTGCCGCCTGAAAGATCGCCATGGCCCCCAGAGTGGCCGACACCACATTGAACGCCGTCCCCCAAGGCAGGCCAAAGAGAAAGCCCCCCGTCACCGATGCAACCGCCGCACCGGGAAGGGAAAAGGCAACGATGAGAACGTAAACCGTGACAAAAACTGCGACCATCGCGATAAAATTCGCATCGCGAAATGCCAGCAGCGCCTCGCGATTGTCGCGCAGCGTGTCGAAGGTCACGTAGTCGCGCAACGTGAAGGCGCCGATGGCAGCGACCACCACGATCAGCGCGAGGGGCGCATGGCGCAAAAGCGGGCGCTTGCGCGGCGCCTGCTCCTTGTCCTCGTACATCTTTTGCATGTCGCGGCCTTTCCGGGGTTGGGCGATCTCAGTCATAGATGACGGGTCCGCCCGCCGCGCGATAGCCTCTTCACGCGGCCTTGATGCGACGTGACCGATAAAGACGTTCAGGCGCGCCCCCTTGCGCGCTCCTGTAACATCGCCGCCCAGGCAAGCACGGATTTGTTGCAAGAAATGGCTGCGCGGGGTTTGACTTGGCCAATTACGCCTACTATAGACCGGGCTTCGGACATACCCGGATATTTGCGCGATTCCCGATAATCGCGCGCCTGTCCGCACAAATTTGGAGACGGAGCGATGAAACGCACCTTTCAACCCTCGAACCTCGTGCGCAAGCGGCGCCATGGCTTTCGTGCGCGCATGGCGACCAAAGCTGGCCGCAAGATCCTGAACGCGCGCCGCGCCCGTGGCCGCAAGTCGCTGAGCGCTTAAGCGCCAGCGGATTTGACGGACGACATGACACCGCCGGAGGCCCCCGATCACCAGACCGGGACACCGCCCCCGGCGGTTTCGTCGTGTTCAAACGCCAGTCTTCCGGGCGCTGCGCCCGCCCTCGCCGTTCTCAAGACGCGCAAGAGTTTTTTGATGGCCGCCCGCGCAGGGCGTCAGGGGACCGCCTCGATGATGTTGCAGGCGCGCAAGCGCCGCGAGGATGAGCCTGCGAGCGGCATCCGCGTCGGTTTTACCTGTTCGAAAAAGGTCGGCAACGCGGTCGCGCGCAATCGGGCCAAGCGGCGCCTGCGCGAGGCAGCCCGCGCCATCTTGCCCGATCACGGGCATCCCGGCTGGGATTACGTTCTGATTGGCCGGTTCGAGGCGACGGCCACGCGGCCCTTTGATCTGCTGAAAAACGATCTGGCCTATGCCTTGCGCAAGCTGCATGGCGCCGCGAAATGACCCCGCTCGCGCGCCTCTTTTCCCTGCCCGTCCGCGGCTATCGCCTGCTTTTCAGCCCTTGGGTCGGCCATGGCTGCCGCTTTCACCCCACGTGCAGCGCCTACGCGTTGGAGGCGCTACAGCGTCATGGCGGCGTCAAGGGCGCGTGGCTGACCCTGCGGCGAATCGCGCGGTGCCACCCATGGGGCGAGTCCGGCATCGACAATGTGCCGGACTAGACCAAGCCACCTGAGCTTGATTTCCCTAGATTTGGCTCAGTTGTCCTGCGTAATGACGCCGCAGGCGACACGGTCTCCCGCTCCGGCCTCGGAGGCATAGCTGTCAGGCTGGGCATGGACCACGATCGCTGATCCGTCCTCGTCCATCACGGGCGCGTCGCCCTCGGTGACGCTCAGGCGCGCGCTGTAGAACTCCGCCTTGGCCTCACCATTTTCGTGCACAAAGATATTGGGCAGATCGCCCGCATGCGCACCATCCTCGGCCATCAGGCCGTGGCTATTGCCGGAGGGGGCGTAATGGTCCCCAGCCGCCTGAAAGCCGTCCTCGCAGCTGCCCGTCTCATGCACGTGAAAGCCGTGCCAACCGGGCGTCAACCCCGACAGTTCGGCGCGAAAAAGGGTGCCATCCCCGGCCGTGCGGATCTCGACGGTTCCGGCATCGGCCCCATCGGCGGTCTTGAGCATTGCCTTGGCGGCGGGTTCGGCGGCAAGCGCGGGCGCGCCAAGGCCAAGCGCGGCGGCGGCAATCATTGCAATGCGTGTCATCGGATATCTCCTGTGTATTCGGGGTGAACTACCCCATCAACGCCGCAAGGCGACGGCACGTTCCAGCCCTTGCCCGGCCGCGACAGTTGAATTAAAGCCCACACATGCCAGATGATGCCGACGATATTCACCCGCTCTTTCAGGGCGCGCCCCGCAGCACGGAATTCCGCAAGCTGCGCAAGCGTATCGTGCGCCAGACGCGCGAGGCGATTGACCAATATGGCATGATCGGCCGCGACGGGCCGCGCGCCAAATGGCTGGTGTGCCTCTCGGGTGGCAAGGACAGCTATACCCTGCTGGCAGTGCTGCACGAGTTGCAATGGCGCGGCCTGCTGCCCGTCGACCTCTTGGCCTGCAACCTCGATCAAGGTCAGCCGAATTTTCCCGCAACGGTCTTGCCCGAGTTCCTGAAGACCATGCAGGTGCCCCACCGGATCGAATACCAGGACACCTATTCCATCGTCGTCGACAAGGTGCCCGCAGGCCGCACCATGTGCGCGCTCTGCTCCCGGCTGCGGCGCGGCAATCTCTACCGCGTGGCGCGCGAGGAGGGATGCTCGGCTGTCGTGCTGGGCCATCACCGCGACGACATCCTCGAGACGTTCATGATGAATCTCTTTCACGGCGGGCGCCTTGCCACGATGCCCCCCAAGCTGGTCAACGAGGAGGGCGATCTTTTTGTCTATCGCCCGCTCGCGCATGTGGCCGAGGCCGATTGCCAGAAATTCGCCAACGCCATGGGCTATCCGATCATTCCCTGCGACCTCTGCGGCAGTCAGGACGGGCTGCAACGCCAACAGGTCAAGCAGATCCTCGACGGGTGGGAGCAGAGCAGCCCCGGCCGCCGACAGGTGATGTTTCGCGCCTTGATGAATGCGCGGCCCTCCCATCTTCTGGACCCGCAGATTTTCGATTTTGCAGGCCTTTCTATCGAGTCTGTAAAATCTGAGGCGAATTTCGACGACACGCCCCGGTTGCGTTAAGCGCCTGTTGAGATACCGCGCGTAGGGTCAAACCTGTCGGTCTCGAAGGGTTTGCCGGATGCTGTCTGATTTCACCTCAACCATCTTCAGGATGATGGCGTTCCTGCGCCCGGCTTTGGTGCGCCCGGTGCTGGCCGGCCCGTTGGGCCTCACCTTGTTTCCGGCAATCGTCTTGGCCGGTTTTTGGCTGGGCAGCGAATGGCTGCTCCTTCTGCTGGCGGTGGGATACTCCGTCTACCTCTTCTGGGCGGGTCTGAACCGCCCGGCATCTCAGGGCCCTCTCAGCGCCCGGGATGACGATGACGAGACCGCTTTCGAGCACATCATGGATGATGCCGTGCGCCGGGCGATCGCGACGTCGCGGCGCACTGGCTGCATCCTGCTGGAACTGGACGAATTCGCACCGATGCGCGAACGGTTCGGCACCGCCACCAGCGACGATTTGGTGACCCGCATGACGGGCCGCGTCGCGTCGGTCATGCGCGCCCGCGACACCGTGCGCCGAATCGAGGACAACGTGCTGGCCGTCTGCGTCGCCCCGGTGCGGCAATTGGATCTGGGCGTGATGCTTCAGCTCGCAACGCGCCTGCAAGGTGCCGTCGAAGAGCCGGTGGTGATCGACGGCACCGTTCTCTATGTGACCGCCTCGGTCGGTCTCGCGCTGGATACCACCGCGCCGGAGCCGACCGGCATCGGCCTGATGAAGGGCGCCACGACCGCGCTCGCCGAGGCGCGGCGCCATGGCCCCTCGTCCATGCGTGCCTTCAGCCGCGACATGAAGGCACCGGCCCTCAATGCCGGACCCGACCTGGTCAGGGCCGCGACGGGCGCGCTGGAAAATGGCCAGATCCAGCCATGGTTCCAGCCGCAGATATGCACCGATACCGGACGGGTCAGCGGATTCGAGGCGCTGGCGCGTTGGACCCATCCCGAACGTGGCCTGATCACGCCAGCCGAATTTCTGCCCATCCTTCAACAGGCCGGCGCAATGGAGCGCTTGGGCGAGGTGATCCTCTACAATGCCCTCTCGGCGATCAAGACATGGGACGCGGCCGGCCTCGATGTGCCGCAAGTCGGCGTCAACTTCTCGCCCGAAGAGCTGCGCAATCCGCGCCTCGTGAAGAAGATCGAGTGGGAGCTTGACCGCTTCAACCTGCCCGCGCACCGCCTCAACGTCGAAATCCTCGAAACTGTCGTGGCGCTGTCGCCGGATGATACTGTCGTGCGCAACATCGCCGGGTTGTCGGATCTGGGCTGCCCCATTGATCTGGATGATTTCGGCACAGGTCATGCCTCGATTTCGTCCATCCGGCGGTTCGACGTGCAACGCCTCAAGATAGATCGCTCTTTTGTGATGAAGATCGATCGCGACCCCGAGCAGCAGCGCATGGTTTCGGCCATCCTCACCATGGCCGACCTGCTGGGCCTGGCCACGCTGGCCGAGGGCGTTGAGACGGCAGGAGAGCATGCGATCCTGGCGCAACTGGGCTGCGGGCACGTGCAGGGATACGGAATTGGCCGGCCGATCCCTCTGGATCAGACCATCGAATGGGTCACCCGGCATCTCGCACGGCTGGAGGCGCCACCCCGTATCGGCCGCCAAATCGGCTGAAATGCCCCCGAATCGGGCGCTGCGCGCCATGTCGCACCGGGAATCCCCTTGACCTTTGGGGCCGCACTCTGTTGAACCCTCCCGAAGACAATCCCGAGGCGCATCCGGACCGCTGGCAGCCCACATGCCGCCGCGATCGCATATCTTGGGTCAGTAGCAGTTGCGCGTAGCCCGCGCCCGGAGCCTCCTTGGCCCGCCGGGAACGGGACACCCTAACAGATGAGTGGCAGCCCGGAATGGATGATCAGAACAAGAACCTAATTCTCGCCACGGCGCTGAGTTTCCTCGTCATCATGTTGTGGTTCGTTCTGTTCCCTGCACCCGAGGCCCCCGAGACGCCGCCCACGGAGGTCACCGAGCAATCGGGGACCGAAAGCGGCGAAATCGCCGCCACGCCCGGTGCAATCGACGACACTGGCGCAGCCACGGGCAGCGCCGAGGCGCCCGGCCCCGCGGACGCCCCGCGCGTCACCATCGACACGCCCAGCCTGGAGGGGAGCATCTCTCTGCAAGGCGGACGCATCGACGAATTGTCACTCAAGAACTACCGCGAGACGATCGAGCCGGACTCGCCGATCGTCAATCTGCTGTCACCGATCGGCAGCAATCAGCCCTATTATGCCCTCTTTGGCTGGGCGCCAGGCTCGGGGCTGGACCCCGAATTGGTGCCGGGGGCCAACACGATCTGGCAGGTCGAGAACGGCGCGACACTGACGCCCGATAGCCCGGTCACACTGACATGGGACAACGGTGCAGGGCTCGCCTTCACGCGCGTGATCTCGGTCGATGACAAGTTCATGTTCAACGTCGAGCAATCGGTCGAGAATACCGGCGACGCTACCGTGTCTCTGGCGCCCTACGGCATTCTGGCCCGCCATGGTCTGCCGCCCGATCTCAAGAATTTCTTCATCCTGCACGAGGGCGGCATCCGCATGGCGGATGGTGAGCTGACCGAGACGGATTACGATGATTTCGACCCCATGTCAGGGGTCAAGACCACCGCGGTCGAGCAGGACGGCTGGACCGGTCTCACCGACCAATACTGGATGACCACGCTGATTCCGCGCGACACTGGCGGTTTCAACGTGACCACGCTGCGCGACAGCCGCCGCGACATCTATCAGACGACCGCGCGCATGCCGACCCAGACCGTCGCCCCCGGCGCCAGCGCATCGACCCGTCTCGAGGTCTTTGCGGGCGCCAAGGAGTGGGCGACGATCCGCGAATATCAGAACGAGAACGGCGTCGATCGATTTCTCGATTCGATCGACTGGGGCTGGTTCTTCTTCCTGACCAAGCCGATCTTTGCGGTGCTGCACTACCTCAACCAGATGATTGGCAACATGGGCTGGGCGATCATTGGCCTGACCCTGCTGATCAAGGCGCTTCTGCTGCCGCTTGCGTATAAATCCTACGTCTCGATGGCCAAGATGAAAGAACTTGGCCCGCAGATGGAAAAGCTCAAGGAAGAGGCCGGCGACGACAAGCAGAAGATGCAGAAGTCGATCATGGAGCTCTACAAGCGCGAGAAGGTGAACCCCGCTTCGGGCTGCTTGCCGATCCTGTTGCAGATCCCGATCTTCTTCTCGCTCTACAAGGTGATCTTCGTCACGCTCGAGCTGCGTCATGCGCCTTGGTTCGGCTGGATCCGAGACCTGAGCGCGCCTGACCCCTCGTCTATCCTGAACCTCTTTGGTCTGCTGCCCTTCGCGGCGCCAAACCCCGATTCGATATTGGCCATCTTGTCGCTTGGCGTGCTGCCGATCCTGCTTGGCGTGTCGATGTGGCTTCAGCAAAAGCTGAACCCGACACCGACCGATCCGACGCAAAAGATGATCTTTGCCTGGATGCCGTGGGTCTTCATGTTCATGCTGGGGCAGTTCGCCAGCGGCCTGGTGATCTACTGGATCGCGAACAACACGATCACCTTCGCGCAGCAGTATGCGATCATGCGGACACAAGGCTACAAGCCCGACGTCTTTGGCAACATCATCGAGGGTTTCAAACGCAAGCCCAAGAGCGATGACGCGGCCGCGAAAGAGACCAAGCCCAAGAGCGACAAATCGTGACATCCGTCGCAGCCCTCTGGCGTCACCCGATCAAGGGGCATGGCTTTGAGGCGCTGGACCGCGTCCAGTTGACTGAGGGATGCACAATGCCGTGGGATCGCCGCTGGGCCGTCGCACATGATGCGGCCCAGCCCGAGGCGGATGGACGTGCCTGGGCGCCTTGCCACAACTTCTCGCGCGGGGCCAAGGCGCCGCAGCTGATGGCGATTTCCACCACCTCTGACGAGGCTGCGGGCACCGTGACACTGCGCCACCCACAGCGGGACGATCTGACGTTCGATCCCGATCAGGACGCGGCGGCGTTTCTGGACTGGGTGCGCCCCCTGATGCCCGAGGATCGCGCGCAATCCGCGCGCGTCCTGCGCGCGCCGGATCAGGGCATGACCGACTCGGCGTTCGCGTCGATCAGCATCATCAATCTCGCCTCGGGCCAGGATCTGGCCGCGCGGCTAGGCCAGGATCTGTCGCCCTTGCGGTGGCGCGCCAACATTCACCTCAACGGGCCAGCGCCTTGGGCCGAGCGCGCATGGGTAGGCCGCACCCTGCGTATCGGCACGGCCGAGCTGGAGCTGCGCGAGGCGATCATTCGCTGCCGCGCCACCGCTGCAAACCCCGCCACGGGCGCGCGCGATGCCGACACGCTGGGCGCGCTGCAAAAGCTTGGTCATCAGGAATTTGGCCTCTACGGTGTGGTCACGCGCGGCGGCATGATCGCCGTGGGCGACACGGCGGAGATAATCTGATGGATGCGCTACCCTTTCCCGTTGCCGCCGAGCCGGATGAAATCACATCCGAGCGTGGCCGCATCCTCTTTGCCGGTGAGACCGACTTTCTCAAGGGTGTCGTTGCCATGTCGGGTCTGCCCGAGGCGGACCGGATCGAAGTGTGCTTTGCCGGACGCTCGAACGTGGGCAAATCGACCCTGATCAATGCGCTGACGGGCCGAAAGGCGCTCGCGCGGGCCTCCAACACGCCCGGACGCACGCAGGAGGTGAACTTCTTCACCCTCGCGGACAGCCACTATCTGGTCGACCTGCCGGGCTATGGCTATGCCAACGCCCCGCTTCCTGTGGTCGAAAAATGGCAGGCCCTGCTCAAGCGCTATCTTTCGGGCCGCCAAAACCTGCGCCGCGCCTTCGTGCTGGTCGACACCCGCCACGGGATCAAGCCGGTCGATCACGAGATCATGAGCCTCCTCGACAGCTCTGCCGTCACCTTTCAGGTCGTCATGACCAAGGCAGACAAGCTGCGCGGCACCGAGCTTGAGACGATCCTGAATCAGGTGCGCGGCGAGTTGAAGCGCCACCCCGCCGCCTTCCCCGAGTTGATCCTAACCTCGAGCGAGAAGGGTGACGGCATTGCCACCCTGCGCGCCACGATTGCTGGTCTCGTCTGATCGTGGCAGGCGTGATCCCTTGCAAGCGGGGGACGGGCGTTTGATAGTCAGGCCCCGAGGACCAACAGATGAAGCGACGTGACATGAACCGCGACTGGATTTCGACCGCCCGCACACTCAGCGAGGCCCTGCCCTACCTGCAGCGCTATGACGGCGCCATCGTCGTCATCAAGTTCGGCGGGCACGCCATGGGCGACGACGAGGCGATGGAGACCTTTGCGCGCGACGTCGTGCTGATGCGGCAGGTCGGTGTGAACCCCGTGATCGTGCACGGCGGTGGCCCCATGATCAACGAAATGCTGGAAAAGCTGGCGATCAAATCCAACTTTGTGAACGGCAAGCGCGTGACGGACGAGGCGACGATGGAAGTCGTCGAGATGGTCCTCTCGGGGCGCGTCAACAAGCGGATCGTGCAGGCGATCAACGCCCAAGGGGGCCGGGCAGTGGGCCTGTCGGGCAAGGATGCCAATCTGGTGATCTGCGATCCCGCCGATCCCGCGCTGGGGCTGGTGGGCGTGCCATCCAAGGTCGATCCGGGCATCCTTCATACGCTCTTCAAGGATGATGCGATCCCTGTCATCGCGCCCCTCGGCGCCGGCAAGGGCGGCGAGACCTACAACATCAATGGTGACACGATGGCCGGGGCCATTGCCGCCGCACTTACGGCGGACCGGCTGCTGCTCTTGACGGATGTGGACGGCGTGCGCGATGCGGCGGGCCATGTCATCACCGATCTCAAGGCCGATCAGGTGCGCGCCATGACGGCCGACGGCACGATCTCGGGAGGGATGATCCCCAAGACCGAGACGGCGCTCGAGGCAATTGCAGGCGGTGTGCGGGCGGTCGTCATCCTCGATGGCCGCGTGCCCAACGCCCCGCTGCTGGAGCTGTTTACCGATCACGGCGCGGGCTCGATGATCCGCGCATGACGCGCTACACCGCTATTTCAGGTGCCGCAGCGGCTGTGCATCTGGATGTGATGGGCGGCGTGCGCGAGGAGGGCAGCACGGTGATCCTGCTCGGGCCTGCGCGCAGCTTCTGGACCGCACTGAAGGCCAGCCCGGAGTGGCAGGATGGCGCGCCCGATCCGATTGATCGCTGGTCGCTGCGCGTGATCGGCGCGCTGGCAGAGCAATTTCACGGTGAGGCGCTCTTTCCCTTTGGCGGGCCGCCCTATCTGCCGTTTCTGCGGTGGGCCACCCAATCGGGCCGCGCATGGCAGAGCCCGGCAGGCATGCTGGTGCATGACACGGCGGGCCTCTGGGTGTCCTATCGCGGGGCGTTACGGCTGGCCGAGGACGTCGCCCTGCCTGCCACGGGCGCGTCCCCATGCGTGACCTGCTCAGATCAGCCCTGCATGAGCGCCTGCCCGGTCGATGCGCTCAGCGCCGCGCGGGGCTATGACGTGGCCGCCTGCCACGGCTATCTGGACACGCCCGGCGGCGCTGACTGCCTCGGCGGGGGCTGCAAGGCCCGCGGCGCTTGCCCGGTCTCGCAGCGCTTTGGCCGCGAGCCTGAACAATCGGCGTTTCACATGAGTTATTTTCACCGCTGAGCCGCAAGGGAAAACGGCCCCGAAGGGCCGTCTGAGGCGCACGGCAAGAACCGGTTCAGTGACCCAGGATCTGGCTCAGGAACAGCTTGGTCCGCTCGGACTTGGGGTTCTTGAAGAATTCCTCGGGCTCGTTCTGTTCGACGATCTGGCCTTGGTCCATGAAGATGACGCGGTTGGCCACCTGCCGGGCAAATCCCATCTCATGCGTGACGCAGATCATGGTCATCCCCTCCTCGGCCAGTTCGATCATCGTGTCGAGCACCTCCTTGATCATCTCGGGGTCGAGGGCTGATGTCGGCTCGTCAAAGAGCATGATGCGCGGCCTCATGCAGAGCGAGCGGGCAATGGCCACGCGCTGTTGCTGACCACCCGAAAGCTGGCCCGGATACTTGTCGGCCTGATCGGGGATCTTCACCTTTTCCAGGAAGTGCATCGCGGTCTTCTCCGCCTCGGCCTTGGGCACCTTGCGAACCCAGATCGGGGCGAGTGTGCAATTCTCGAGGATGGACAGATGCGGAAAGAGGTTGAAGTGCTGAAAGCACATGCCGACTTCCTTGCGGATCTTGTCGATATTCTTGAGATCCGAGGACAGCGTGGTGCCGTCCACCTCGATGGTGCCCTTCTGGTGCTCTTCCAGCGCGTTGATGCAGCGGATCAGCGTAGACTTGCCAGAGCCGGATGGCCCGCAGACGACAATCCGCTCGCCCCGGTTCACCGTCAGGTCAATGTCGCGCAGCACATGAAAGCTGCCATACCACTTGTTCATGTTGCGGATCGAGATGGCGACTTCGTCCGAGACCTTCATTTGAGCTTCGGCCATGAGAGATCTCCCTTAATGATGATCGGTCTGAAGCTGACGCTCCAACCATTGTGAGTATTGCGAAATGCCGTAGCAGACGACGAAGAAGAGCAGCGCGGCAAAGCCGAAGAGTTCCCAATAGACGCCGTTCCACTCGGTCGACGCCAGAATGGGGCCCCGAATCATGCCGACCAGATCGAACATCGAGATGACCGAAACCAGAGTGGTGTCCTTGAAAAGGCCCACGGCGATATTGACGATGCCAGGAATCGAGATCTTGAGCGCCTGAGGCAGGATAATCAGCCGCATCGCCTGAGGGTAATCGAGGCCAAGGCTATCGCCCGCCTCATATTGTCCCTTGGGCAGCGCCGCGAGGCCGCCCCGGATCACCTCGGCGATATAGGCCGAGGCGAACATCGTGATCATGATGATGACGCGCAGGATCAAATCGAAGTTCGTGCCGGGCGGCAGGAAATAGGCCAGCACCACGTTGGCAACAAAGAGCAAGGTAATCAGCGGGACGCCCCGGATGAATTCGATGAAGACGACGCAGATGCCCTTGATCAGCGGCAGGTTCGACTGCCGCCCCAGCGCCAGCAAGATCCCCAGCGGGATAGAAAGCGACACGCAAACCACCCCCAGGATAAGGTTCAACATGAAGCCGCCCATCTGACGCGATGGTACTTCCTGCATCCACGGGTTTGCCGGGGCGATCGCATCGGTGATCATGCCGCCTATCCACCACGTCAGCGCAGCCGCTGCGATACCGCCAAAGAAACCGGCGGCAAAGTTGCCTTTGACGAGGCGCGCGTAGGCGAGATATCCCACGACAAATCCGGCCATCGCAACCAGAGGGATCAGGATCGTGCCGCCCCAGATCAGGTAGTAGGCAACAAAGGGATAGAGCGCCGTGATGATCAGCAGCTTGCGCGGCAGCTTGAAGAACATGACGGGTGCAATAGCCGCAAAGAGCAGCACAAAGGCGAGACCGGCACGCCAATACTGGTCCCTTGGATACTGGAATCCAAAGAGCAGCTGGTTCCAACGCTCGGTCAGAACAGCAAAGCATGCCCCGACCTCACCTTGCAGCAGCTCGCGGCACGCCGACAGGCTGGGAGCCTCCCAGATGCCATTGCTGAGCCACGGCCAGATCGCGGTAAAGATCAAGTAAATGACGTAGAGTGATGCAACCGTCATCAGGGCATTGGCCCATGAACTGAACAGGTTGGTGCGCACCCATCTCACGGCTCCGGCCTCGGCGACGGGAGGGGGGGCTGGGGGAATGGCGGTGTCGCGGACGAAGGCGACGGATTCTGCGTGCATGTCCGACATATTACCGCTCCTTCAGCTTAACGGAGTTGTTGTAGACGTTCATGATCGCCGAAATCGCCAGCGATATCGCGAGATAGAACAGCATCAAGAGAAGGACACATTCGATGGCGCGGCCCGTCTGATTCAGCGTGATACCGCCCAGCGTCGCCGTCACATCGGCATATCCGACCGCAATGGCCAGAGACGAGTTCTTGGTCAGGTTCAGATATTGCGAGATCAGCGGCGGAATGATGACACGCAGCGCCTGCGGCAGAACCACAAGGTTCATGATCCGGCGCGGGCGCAGGCCAAGGGCGGCTGCCGCCTCGGTCTGGCCATGTGACACGGCCTGAATGCCTGCGCGCACGTTCTCGGCAATGAAGGCACCGGTATAGATCGACAGGGCGAACCACAGCGCGATCAGAGGCGCGCCGACCTTGATCCCACCCGAAAAGTTGAAGCCCGTGAGGGCAGGAATATCGAGGCCGATGGGCCTGCCCAGAACGAAAAAGATCAAGATCGTCGGAAGCAGCAGGATCAGCACCGAGGGCCAGCCCATGGGCAGCAGCTTGCCGGTGTCGAACAGCAGTTTCTTGGCGTAGGAGCGGTAGGCGAACATGCCGATGATGGAGGCAATGAACGTGCCCACGACAATCAACGAGCCCGGCCCCCAGATAGGATTCGGGATGTATATACCCCGGTTCGTGAAGGCGAAGAGACCGAAGAGCATCGTGCTGTCGGGCTCATCCCCCCGGAACGCACTCGGCGAGGGCAGCGAAACAGTCATGATCGCGTAAATGATGAGGATCCAGATCAGGACCGGCACGTTGCGGAACGCCTCGACATAAGCGGCCATGAGGCGTGAGACGATCCAGTTCTTGCTGAGACGCAGAACGCCCGCGATCACGCCGAAAATCGTTGCCGTGATACAGCCCAGAAAGGCCACCAGCATGGTGTTGAGAATACCGACCTTGGCGGCCTGCCAGTTGGACGACTGGCTGGAATAGGGGATCAGCGCCTGGCCGACATCGTATCCTGCCGTATCTTCGAGAAATCCGAAGGATATGTTCAGACCGGCAGCCCGGAGGTTGCTGATAAGATTGCGGCCCAGATAGAAGAAGACGGCAAACAGGGCAATCGCGGCGATGACCTGAAACGTGATGGCGCGGTAGCGCGTATCGCTCAACAGTTTCGAGACGCGGAATCCGCCCTTGTCGGGGTCGGTAACTGTGCTCATGTGACTTCCCTGATTTTCCCGGCGCTACTGGGCGGGGACGGTTGGTCCATCCCTCGCATGACGCGGGTTTTATTTTGGAAACTTCTTGGAAAAGTCGAAGGGCGCGGCAAGTGCCGCGCCCGTAGGGTCGATCTTAGCGCAGCGGGGGCGCATACATCAGGCCGCCGTCAGTCCATTGCGCGTTCAGTCCGCGCGCAAGGCCGATGGGGCTGTTCTCACCGATGTTCTTTTCGAAGATCTCGCCGTAGTTGCCGCCCGCCATGATGGCGCGCTTGGCCCACTCATTGTCGAGGCCCAGCATCTCGCCGAGGTTGCCCTCGGTGCCAAGGATCCGGTTGACCTCGGGCGCGTCGCCGGCTTCGGCGGACAGTTCGTTGATGTTCGCGCTGGTGATGCCCAGTTCTTCGGCAGCAATCAGTGCGTTCAGCGTCCAGCGAACGACATCGCCCCACTCGCTGTCACCATGACGGACCAGCGGTGCGAGCGGCTCTTTCGAGATGATTTCAGGCAGCAGGACGTGATCGCCGGGTGCCTCGAAAGTCGCGCGTGTGGATGCCAGACCGGACATGTCGGTCGTGTAGGCGTCACATGCACCTGCCAGATACTGCTGCTGGCCTTCCGCGTTGGTCTCGATCGGAACGGGCTCGTATTCCATGTTGTTCTTGCGGAAGTAGTCAGCAAGGTTCAGCTCGGTCGTGGTGCCGGTCTGCACGCAGATGGTCGCGCCATCCAGTTCCTTGGCCGAGCTGACGTCCAGCGCCTTGGGAACCATGAAGCCTTGGCCATCGTAGTAGTTGGTGCCGACGAACTCGAACTTGAGATCGGCGTCACGGCTGAGCGTCCAGGTGGTGTTACGCGCCAGCATGTCGACCTCGCCCGAGGACAGCGCAGTAAAGCGCGTCTTGCCAGTTGTGGGAACGAATTCGATTGCGTTCGGGTCACTCAGAACAGCGGCAGCGACGGCCCGGCAGATCGCCACGTCGAAGCCCTGCCACTCGCCATTTGCATCGGGCGCGGCGAAGCCGACGAGGCCGGTGGTCACGCCGCAGTTCAGCTTGCCGCGCGCCTTGACGTCGTCAAGGGTCGCAGCAGCAGCTGCACCGGCGGAGAGCCCGGCAACTGTCATCGCCCCAAGAATTACGAATTTTTTCATGTTTACCTCTTCCTGATTTTCCACTCGTTCAGCCAGAGTGGTTCATTTGGCCCATCGCGGGCCAAAGCAAAACACAGAGGGCTTCTCCCCCCGAGTGGATCGAATTTTGCGAGGATTCATTCCAAAAGGTCAAGAGCCGCATGACGAAAAATGATGCGTCACCTTGCCCGGTTACCTAGCGTCATACGTCCGATTTCAGGCGGATTTTTCACTGGCGAGGCAATAGAATTCCTCTGCGTGCAGGAATGCGGCGCGTTTGATGGCCGCCAGCTTCTCGGCATCCTCGTCAGCGCCCCAAACCTCGGCCTGCCATGCTTCGTCGAGGCGCGAGATTTGCCATAGTTCACTGGGGTGCCGCGCCTTTTTCTGTGCCGCCAGCCCCAAGACCAGTGACCCCGAAAGCGCAACCAGATCATGCAATGCCGTCAGCTCGAAAATACCTTGTGCATGCACCAACATGCGCAGGTTTTGCATCGCCGCATCGTCCTGTGGCGCAGGCATGATGCCCGGCACGGGGCGCAGCCGCGCATGCAGGACCGATTCGGCCCAATCCAGCAGCGGATCCCACTCTTCGGACTGGCGCAGCACCAATTCCTGCGGCGTGGTCGCGCGGTAGCACAGCAGATCCGTCTCGCCATAAGCGGCGATCATGTCGGCCACTTCGGCGTGCTGATGGGCCACCTTGTCCAATGCGGCATTGGCCGAGCGGGTCATGGGCATGTCGCGCGGGTCGATCTTCTCGGCGACGGCGTTCCACTCGGCCGCGATCGCGGCGGCAAGCGGGCGCGTCGGAACGATGAGCGCGGCCTTGGCCGGGGTCTTGACCGGCCGCGTGTCCAGAGCGATGCCAAAGCCATCCTCGCCTTGCGTCACCGTCGCCTCGGTCCAGAACCGTTTTGCCGCCCATTCGCTCATGCAGGCACCCCCCATTGCCGACCAAGACATGTGTTCAGGTCCGCCCAATCCTTCAGAAGGTGGTCCGGCTTCAGGTCGTCCACTGGGTGATAGCCCCAAGGCACACCGATCGTGGCGATACCCGCTGCGCGCGCCATGTCCATGTCGTATGTCGTGTCGCCGATCATCACCGCGTCTCTTGCGGCCACGCCCGTCTCGTCCAGCGCCGCGTGCAGCATTGCGGGGTGCGGCTTGGACGGGTGATGGTCGGCGACCTGCCGTGTGACAAAGAGGCCGTGCAGGCCGTGCCCCTCGATCAGCTTGTCCAGACCGCGCTGCGATTTGCCCGTGGCAACGCCCAGCAGCAGATCGTCGCGCGCCGACAGCTCTGCCAGCATTTCGCGCGTGCCTGGAAAGAGCGGCGAGGATTGCGCGGCCCCCGCCTGCGCGCGCAGGCTCATGTAGCTGCGCTTGTAGGCCTCGACGAGCGCGCCGTGATCGCGGGCCTTCAGATCGGGCGCCAGCCGCGCCATCGCCACGTCCAGCGACAGGCCGATGATCCCAACGATCGCCGCGCGCTCGGGGACGGGCGCGCCAACCTCCCCAAAGGCGTGGTGCATGGAGGCGACGATATCACCCTGACTGTCGACCAGCGTGCCATCCACGTCGAAGATCACGAGGCGAAGAGTCATTCCATCTCCTCGAAGGGATCGGCCGGCACCTCCGAGGGCGTCCATTGGAAGGTGTCCCAGGTGTGCTGCATGTGCTGTGGCAGCGGCGCTGTGATATGCAGCATGGCGCGCGTGACAGGATGCTCGATCTTGAGCGACCGGGCGTGCAGGTGCAGCTTCTTCGAGATGTCGCCGCCCAGTTGCGCGCCCCAGCCATCGCCAAGGTTCTCCTGCCCCGAGCCGCCGTATTTGCCATCGCCGACGACTGGATGCCCCAACTCGGCCATATGCGCGCGCAGCTGGTGGGTGCGGCCCGTCACGGGGACCAGCGCGCACCATGCGGTGCGGCTGCCTGCCGCCTCAAGCACGGCATAATCGGTGGTGGCATGTTTCGCGCCGGGGGTGCTGTCCACGTCGCGCGGGTGCAGCGCGTGCATCTTCTCGCCCTCGCCCTTGGCGCCGTGGCCGGGCGCCTTGACGAGGCCGAACTTGATCGTGCCCATGCGCGGCGTCGGCACGCCAGCGACGGCTGCCCAATAGAGTTTACGCGTGTTGCGGTGGCGAAACGCTGCGGTCAGCCCCTTGGCCGCCTCGCGCGTGCGCGCCAGCAGCAGAACGCCCGAGGTGTCCTTGTCGAGGCGGTGCACGAGGCGCGGCTTTTCCTCAAGGCCAAAGCGCAGCGCCTCGGCCAGACCATCGACGTGGCGCGACTGTTTCGAGCCGCCCTGCACCGGCAGGCCCGGCGGCTTGTTCAGCGCGATGACGTGGTCATCACGGTAAATGACGCAAGCGCGGATCATCGCGGCATCGGCATCGGTGACATGGGCGCGCGACCGGGCCTCGGCCTCGGCGGGATCGGGCAGCGGCGGGATACGCACGGTCTGGCCCGCTTCCAGACGGGTCGCGGCCTTGACCCGCCCGCCATCGACCCGCAGATCCCCCTTGCGGCACATCTTTTCGATGCGGCCCTGCTGTAGATGCGGGAACTGGCGGCGCAGCCAGCGATCCAGCCGCTGATCCGCATCGTCCTTGGAAACATAGATCGTCTGAACGCCGCTCATGACAGCACCCCCCTCATCATCAAAACGCCCAGCGCAAGCGACCCGATCGACAGCCCCACCGACAGGGCAACATATGCCAGCATCGCCCCGATCTGCCCCCGCTCGATCAGCGTCCACGCCTCGAGCGAGAAGGCCGAGAACGTGGTAAAGCCGCCAAGGATCCCGGTCATCACGAAGGGGTTCAGGGCCGCATGGCCCCGCTCCAGCGACCAGACCGCAAAGGCGCCCATCAGGAACGAACCAATCACGTTGACGCCCAGCACAGCCAGCGGAAAGCCGGGCTGTGCCATGCGCAGCGCCCACAGCCCTGCACCATAGCGCAGGCTGGCGCCGATTGCGCCGCCGAGGGCGACCGAGAGATAGGTCATGGCCATGCGCGCTCTGTCGCGCGGCGCCGCTGGGTTGTCAAGGTGGCGACGGGCCCGCGCGGGGGCGCGGGGCGTGCGAAACGTCTTGTTTCGCGGCTTGGGACGGCTAACATCGCGGCTTTCGATCCGGCGAAAGGCCCCCTTGATGACCGAGACCCCCGAGGCGCTGCTGCGCCGCCTCTTTGACCGCGCCGTGGCCGTAGCCGACCCGATGCAAAGCCTTGCCGCCGTGCTCCCGCCGCGCCCTGCTGGCCGCGTTGTCGTCATCGGCGCGGGCAAGGCATCGGCGCGCATGGCCGAGGCGGTCGAGGCGGCGTGGGGCCCCTGCGAGGGGCTGGTCATCACGCGCTATGGCTATGGCCGCCCCTGCAAGGGCGTCGAAATCGCGCTGGCCGCGCATCCTGTCCCGGATACGGCGGGCGTCGAGGCGACCGCGCGCATGCTGGATCTGCTCAGCGGACTGGGCGAAGATGATTTCGTGCTCGCCCTAATTTCGGGCGGGGCCTCATCGCTCTTGGTCGCGCCGGCAGGTGATATCACGCTGGCCGAGAAGCAGGCGCTCAATCAGGCCCTTCTGGCCTCGGGCGCGCCCATCGGACGGATGAATGCGGTGCGCAAGCATCTGAGCCGGGTCAAGGGGGGCGGGCTGGCCGCCGCCGCCTATCCCGCGCGCATGTTGGCGTTGATGATCTCGGACGTGCCCGGAGATGACCCCGGCACCATCGGATCTGGCCCGACGGTCGGCGAGGCCGGCAAGGCCGAGGCCGCCGCCGCCCTTCTTGCGCAGTATGGTATCGATGTGCCGCCCTCGGTGCGCGCCGTGCTGAATGGGGCCAGCCACGCCATCGCGCCGGATGATGCCCGCCTTGGGCGCACGCAAAACCTCATCTTCGCGGCGCCGTCGCAATCGCTCGCCGCTGCCGCCGATCTGGCGCGGGGCGCAGGCATGACCGCGCGCGTCCTTGGCGATGCGATCGAGGGCGAGGCCCGTGACATCGCAACAGATCACGCCCGCCTTGCGCTGAAGGCCCAAGCCGAGATGCAGCAAGGCGCCGCGCCGCTGGTCCTGCTGTCGGGCGGCGAGTTGACGGTGACCCGGCGCGGGGATGGCATCGGCGGGCCGAACGCCGAATACGCGCTGGCACTGGCCGTCGCGCTGGATGCTGCGCCCGGCATCCATGCAATCGCCTGCGACACCGACGGCGTGGATGGCGCCGCCGAGGTGGCCGGCGCCCTCATCGGGCCGGATACCCTGTCACACGCCGCCCGATGCGGCGCCGATCCGGGCGCGGCACTGGCGCGCAACGATGCGCATGGCTTCTTTGGCACGCTGGGCGCGCAGGTGGTGACCGGCCCGACCCTGACCAATGTGAACGACTTCCGGGTGATCCTGATCCAGCCGCGCGTAGAGCCAGAAAGTTGAATTCCGGCGATTTCAGGCTAAGTAAGTAGTTGGACCCGACGGATTTTGCTGCCGATCCGGCCTACCGAAGGAGACACTGCCATGTTTCGCCGTTTTTTTCTGGCCACCGCTGCCACGGCTGTCACCGCCGCGTTCCTGCTGGGCGCACAATCCCGCGGTCTTGTGGCACAAGAGACGAACATGAGCGTTGCCGAGCTTGAGCAATTGCTGACCGGAAACACCGCTGAAGGCGTCTGGGACGGTGTGCGCTACAAATCCTACTTCGGGCCCGACGGCACCACGGTCTATGACCCGCAAGATGGCGATGCCCTGACTGGCAAATGGCGGGTCAATCCCGACACAGGCAATTTCGAGAGCTTTTGGGACGCCGTCGGCTGGACACCCTACGCGGTCTTGCAGACCGATTCGGGCTATGCATGGGTGCGGGGTGGCGAGCTCTATCCCTTTGACGTGATCGAGGGCCGTAACCTCGTTGAATGATGCCGCCCGGCCATCAACCCTGCCATTCCAACAACGTGATCTGCGTGTCGCCATAGCGCCGCCGATCCCTTTGGATCATTCCGCGGGGCGGCAGGATGTTTGCACTTTCCTCCCAGACGATGAGCGCACGGGGCGCGATCCAGCCGCCCGCGATGGCAGATGCCAGCGCGGCTTCGCCCATCTGCCGCCCATAGGGCGGATCGAGGAAAACCAGCGTCGCTGGCGCGCCCGACACCGGCCCCAGACTGGTCGCATCGCGGCGCAGGATCGTTGCGCGTGCGCCAGCGCCTGTCAGCGTGATGTTCTGCTCCAGAAGGCCCAGCGCCACGCGCCCGTTTTCGGCGAACCGCGCGGCGGCGGCCCCGCGCGACAGCGCCTCGAGACCCAGAGCGCCCGTCCCGGCGAAAAGGTCGAGCACTTCGGCGCCGTCGATCACATCGAGACTTGCCAGCATGTTGAAGAGGCTCTCGCGCACCCGGTCGGAGGTGGGGCGCAACTGCGCCTGCGCATCCCCTTTGCCCAGTGCGGCCAGGCGGCGGCCCCGCGCCTCTCCGGCGATGATCCTCATGCCAGAAGCGACTTCAAGTCGACCTGCGGGTCGGCCACGGCCTGCGGATCGGGCGATCTGCCAGCCTCGATCAGGCGCTTGCCCACCATGTAGGCGCGCGGATCGTTCATCGCGTCCACCGCCAGCAGCTTGCCTGCGGCATAATACCAGAACGAGACCGAACGCGCCGCCAGCGCGGGGCGCGTCACGATGCGGTCATAGCCCGCGCCTAGGCCCGCAATCTGCAACTTCACCTCATACTGGTCCGACCAGAACCACGGCTTTGGCACATAGGGGCGATCCGCGCCCATGATGTTTTCGGCCACGCATTCGGCCATGTCGATGGCGTTGGGCACGCTCTCCAGCCGCAGGCGCGCGCCCTTGTAGGGAAAGGACGCACAATCGCCCGCCGCCCAGATCGCCGGGTCGCTGGTGCGGCCCATCGCATCGACAGCGATGCCGTTGTCGATCTCCAGCCCCGCCGCCTCGGCCAGCGCGGTGCCCGGCGCAATGCCGACGCCGACAATGACGAACTCCACGTCCAGCGTGCTGCCATCCGACAGGCGCGCGCCGCTCACGTGCCCCTCGCCGGTCAGCGCTTCGAGGCCGACACCCTCGCGGATATCGACGCCGTGCTCGGAATGCAGCGCGCGAAAGAAATCCGAGGTCTCGGGCGCGGCCACGCGGCTGAGGATGCGGCTCGACATCTCGACCAGCGTGACTTGCAGGCCCTTCGTGGCAGCGACCGCCGCCGCCTCGAGGCCGATATATCCGCCGCCGACGATTAGCACCCGCGCACCGGGGCCAAAGCGCGGCCCCATCGCATCGGCATCGGCCAGATCACGCACCACATGCACCCCCTCCAGATCGCCGCCGATGGCGGCTGGCAGGCGGCGCGGCGCGGATCCCGTGGTCAGGACCAGCGTGTCATAAGGGATGGCCTCGCCGCCTACATGCACAGTGCGGGCCGCGCGGTCGATCGCATCCACACTGGCCCCGAGGCGCAGATCAATACCCGCCTCGTCGTAGAAATGACGGGGCCGCAGATAGAGGCGCTCCAGCTCCATATCCCCCAAAAGATACGCCTTGGACAGCGGCGGACGCTGATAGGGCAGCGCAGGCTCCTGACCGATCAGGGTGATGCGGCCCTCAAAGCCATCCTTGCGCAGACGCGCGACCAGCGACGCGCCCGCCTGCCCCGCACCCACCACGACAATATCCGGCATGTCCTACGTTCCGATCTTTTTGCATGGCCTCACCGCCCCGCAGTCTATATCCCGATCATATCGCAGAGCAAACACCCGACCCAAACAACAGACAAGGACTCCCATCATGAGCATTTCCATTGGCGACAAGCTTCCCTCGGCCACCCTCACGCGTATGGGCAAGAGCGGCCCTGAGGCGGTCGATCTGGCCGAGCTGACCGAAGGGCGCAAGGTCGTCATCTTTGCCGTTCCGGGCGCGTTTACGGGCGTGTGCCACAACGCGCATGTGCCCAGCTTCATCCGCACCAAGGATCAATTCGACGCCAAGGGCGTGGATGAGATCATCTGCGTCACGGTCAACGATCCCTTTGTCACCGGCGCATGGGGCGAAGTGACCGGCGCGACCGCGGCCGGCATCACAATGCTGGGCGATCCGATGTCGGCCTTCACCGAGGCGATGGGCATGGATTTCACCAATGAGGGCGCAGGCCTCATCTCGCGGTCCAAGCGTTATGCCATGCTCGTCGAGGATGGCACCGTCACAGTCCTCAACGAGGAAGAGAACCCCGGCCTGTGCGATGTCTCGGCTGGCGAGGGCCTGCTGGACGCGATGTAATCGCCTCACTCTGCGCGGCCTCGGCTTATTCTTGGTAAAAATCCCCAAGAGCCCGGCCCAAAAAAGGCGGCCCGATGTAATGTCGGGCCGCCTTTGGCATTGCGGGCCAGCGCCTGCGCGCACTTACTGGGCGAGGTTGTCCATCTTGCGCGCCAGCTTGGCATCCAATGTGCTCAGCCCATCGACATCATGGGTCGTCAGCGTGACGTTGACGGTGTTGTAGACATTGCTCCACTCAGGGTGGTGGTTCCATTTTTCGGCCCAGACGCCCGCGCGGACCATCCAGCCCAGCGCATCGGCAAAATCCGCGAACTTGAACTCCTTGGTGATCGCATCACGCCCCTCGACCATCGACCAACCGGCCGTCAGCAGGGGTTCGATCATCGTGGTGCGGGCGGTGTCGCTGAGTTTTTCGGTCATTCCTGATCTTCCTTCTGTCCCTTTCTGAACGGCCCGTAGGACGTCAGAATTTCTATGTCTTCCTCTACCGCCGCGCCCTCGGCGCGCAGATATTGTGCCACAGCCTCTGCAAAGCCCGGATCGCGGACCCAGTGCAAAGAGTGGGTCGCCACAGGCAGATAGCCGCGCGCCAGCTTGTGTTCTCCTTGTGCGCCCGCCTCGACACGGGCAAGGCCGTTGGCCAGCGCGTAGTCGATCGCCTGATAGTAGCACAGCTCGAAATGGAGGCACGGATGGTCCTCCATGCAGCCCCAGTAACGGCCATATAATGCCGAGGCGCCGATAAAGTTCACCGCGCCCGCAACAGGCACACCGCCGTTCATGGCGAAGATCAGCAGAATGTCGTCTCGCAGCGTCTCTTGCGCGATGTCGAAGAATTGCCGCGTCAGGTAGGGCGTGCCCCATTTGCGCGCGCCGGTGTCCTGATAGAACTGCCAGACGGCATCCCAATGCTCGGGGCGGATATCGTCGCCGGTCAGCTGCACGATGTCTCCACCAAAGCTCTGGGCGGTGCGCCGCTCCTTGCGGATATTCTTGCGCTTGCGCGCACTCAGCGCGCCAAGAAAGCCGTCGAAATCACCATATCCCGCGTCGATCCAGTGAAACTGCTGGCCAGTGCGCCGCATCAGGCCCATCTCGGCGCCCGCCTCTGCCTCGGCCTCCGTGCAAAAGGTGGTATGCAGGGACGACAGGCCGTTTTGCTCGCCAATCTGGACGGCGCCCTGCACCAGCGCGGCGCGTCCCACCTGCTCATGGCCGGGCCGGGTCAGCAGGCGGCGGCCCGCGACCGGCGTGAAGGGCACTGCGATCTGCAATTTCGGATAATAGCGGCCGCCCGCACGGCGGTAGGCATCGGCCCAGCCGTGATCGAAGACGTATTCGCCCTGCGAATGCGATTTGGCATAGAGCGGCGCGCAGGCGATCATCTGTCCGCCCTGTTCGGCGGTCAGATATTGCGCCTGCCACCCCGTGCCCGGCCCGACCGAGCCGCTATCCTCCAGCGCCTTGAGAAAACGGTAGGTGGTAAAGGGGTCGCTGGGCCGGGCACCATCCGGCGCATCCGGGCCAGATGCTTCGGGGCAGGCGCAAGCATCCCAGTCGCCTGCGCTGATGCCGCTCAGATCGCCATGGGCGCGTATGGTGATTTCGCTCGTCTCGGTCATGGAGGATATGTCCTGCTGCGCGGAATCTAGCGGTATCTACCTTTGCCCAGTATCATATACCTGCGCCCGGCCATTAACTGTGGCCGGCAGGCCCGAATTCAAGCGGGCAGATCCGGCAGATACCCTTCGAACGTGATATTCTGCGCAATCTTCAGCGATGCGCGCGCAGCCTCCTCACTTCGGATGGTCCAGCACAGCACGTCGATGCCCGCCGACTTCAGTTCATCAACGCGGGGCCTGTCCAGATCATTCCACTGGTGGCTGATGAAACTGGCGCGCGCGGCCTGCATGTCGGGGATCGCGCGCAGGCGGTCCCGAACATCTGCGGGCAACTCCGGGCAATGCTCGGCCGCGTAATCGCAACTGACGATGCCGCGCGGGATGTCCGGCGCCAGATCCGCCAGCCGGATCACCGAATGGGGATTGAACGACATCAGCGCCACCGGCCCGTCATAACCCGCCAGATCGCGGGCGACAGCCGCCTCCAGCGTGCCGTCCGTCTGGCCCATCTGGCCATGCTGGTCCTTGACCTCGACCAAAAGAGGCACGCGACCTGCGACAAGGCTCAGCACCTCGGCCAGCGTCGGAATCCCCTCGTCCAGCCCCTTGAGCCGGACAGCGGCAAGGCCCGCCGCGCTGCGCGCGCGAACAGGCCCTGTGTCATCAGTCAGCCGGTCGAGCTCGTCATCGTGAAACACCATGGCAACGCCGTCCGACGACATCTGCACGTCGATCTCGATGCCATAGCCATGCGCGATCGCTGCCGCGATGGCCGCGCGCGAATTCTCGGTCCGGTCCGAGCCGGGGACATGCAGCGCGCGGTGCGCCAGCGGCACCCTCAGAAAAGCAGGGTCCAGGCGGATCATTTGATCTGGAACACGCCTTCGATCTCGACCGCCACGCCCAGCGGCAAGGATGCGGCCGAGACGGCAGCGCGCGCGTGTTTGCCCGCCTCGCCCAGCGCCTCGCCCAGCAGGTCGGACGCGCCGTTGATCACCTGAGGTTGCTCGGTGAACTCAGGCGTAGAGTTGACGAACCCGCCCAGCTTGACAACCCGCACGAGCCGATCCAGATCGCCGCCGCAGGCCGCCTTGACCTGCGCAAGAAGGGCAATGGCGCAACTGCGCGCGGCATCGGCGCCAGCGGCAGTGTCCAGATCCGCGCCCAGCTTGCCAGTCAAAAGGCCGCTTTCGTTGCGCGAAATCTGGCCCGACACATAGAGGATGTCGCCCACCTGAACATAGGGAACGTAGTTTGCCGCGGGGGCCGGTGCATCCGGCAGGGTGATGCCCATTTCGGCCAGTTTCGTCTCGTAATTTCCCATAAGCCTTGATCCTTTGTGCCCGGATCCTTTGTGCCCGGTGCGCGGACGCTAACGCCTGTCGCACAGGATGAAAACGCCAAATTCGGCACATGTGCTCCCATGTCCGGGCGAGACCACGCGGGGCATCCCTGATCATGGGCCAAACGGCCGCTCCACTTGTCAGCAAGCGGCGAAAAATGTAATTGAGCATTTTGGGGATGGTCTTGCGTGGCGCATGGAGTGCGTCGCATTTGTGCAACGTTCCTCTTATTCGATTGACTGCCACCTGCCGGAAAGCCTTCATCGCATTAAATACTGCCCGGCTAACTCGCCCTGACAACTGCCCTGAAAGTGATCCGGTGACCCGTATTTCCCTCAATTTCGCACCGCGCGCCATGATCGCCGTTGCTCTCTTCGCTCTCGTCGCCGCTTGCGGGCATCAGCCTGATCCCGCCGTCACGCGCGCCGCACCCTATGATCCCTATGAGCAGTCGAATCGGAAAAACCACGACTTCAACAAGTCGCTGGACCGCGCCGTCGTGCGCCCGGTCGCGATGGGCTACAGGGCGTTCATGCCTGACGATGTGGAAACGGTGGTCAGCAATTTCTCGACCAACCTCTCGCTGCCGGGCGCCATGGTGAACAGCGCGCTACAGGGCAATGGCGTTGGCATGACATCGGATTTCTACCGCTTTTTGGTCAACTCGACGCTTGGCCTTGGCGGGCTGATCGATGTCGCATCGGATCTGGGCATGCCCGAACGCACCGACGCGGACTTCGACCAGACCCTTTACACTTGGGGCGTGCATGAGGGGCCTTACGTGGAATTGCCGGTTCTTGGCCCCGCGACCAGCCGCGCCGCAGCGGGCCGCGTCGTCGATCTGTTCATCAACCCGCTGGAATATGTGATCGAGGACGACGGGGTCTACTATGCCTTGGGCGCCCGGGCAGGCCGGGGCCTTCGCGCACGCGGGCGGTTCGGTGATACGATCGACTCCGTGCTCTATGAAAGTGCAGACAGCTATGCGGTCACGCAGTCGAGCTATCTGCAAAATCGCCGTTTCAGGCTGGGAAGTTCGGGCAGCGATACCTATCTCGACCCTTATGACACCACTCCCCGCACGCCATCGAGCGGGGCCATCAGCGCAGATTTCGAGAATCCCTATGACCAATAACCTTACACGTCGCAGCCTGACGCGCCGCAGCCTGATGGCCGCCGGCCTGAGCGCGGCCCTGGTCGCCGCCCTTCCGAGGGGCGCACTGGCCCTAACGGACGCCAGCGCCCGCGCGCTCGTCGACAAGCTGGTGGCAGAGATCAACGGCGTCATCGCATCGGGCCAATCGCTGAGCAGCATGATCAGCAACTTCGAGGGCATCTTTCGCCGGTATGCGGATGTCGATCTGATTGCGCGCAGCACACTGGGTGCGGATGCCAACCGCGCCAGCGCCGCCCAGTTGGCAGCCTATACCGAAGCGTTCCGTGGCTATATCGCCCGCAAATACGGCAAGCGGTTCAAGGAGTTTGAAGGCGGGCAGATCGAAGTGCTGGGTGTTGCGCAGGTGAAATCCTGGCACGAGGTGCAGGCCCGCGTGAACTTGCGCGGCCAAACGCCCTTCGATGTGCGGTTTCTGGTCTCGGGCCGGTCCGGGCGCGATCTGTTCTTTGACATGGTGATCGAGGGCATCAGCCTGCGCCTGAGCGAGCGAACGGAAGTGGGCTCGATGCTGGACCGGCGGCAGGGCAACATCGACGCGCTGATCGCGGACCTGCGCCAAGCGGGATAAGCAACGTATTTGGCTTTGGCCGTGACGCGCGCGGGCCCTTATGGGCCTGCGCGTTTTGCGTTGTGGCCCGAAGCCAGAGCCGCGCGTCAGCCGCCCAGCAGCCGGCGCAAGATGTTGCCGATCGGACCCTCGCGATTGTCCGGCGCCGGCGCCGTCTGGCTGCCCTGCCAGCCCTGCTCGCGCTGAAACCCTTGATTTCCCTGATTGCCCTGACCACGGTTTTGCACCTGGGGTTGCGGCGCCGGTTGCTCGGGTTCCGGCGCTTGGGGCACCGTCATCGGCAAAGACGTCGCAGGCATCCCATCATGGACGCGCAGCATCACCTCGCGCCAGATCTCGGTCGGCAGACCGCCGCCGGTAACCCCGGTCAGCGGCGTGTTGTCGTCATATCCCATCCAGACGCCAGCCACGTAGTCGGCGGTAAAGCCCAGGAACCAGGCGTCGCGCGCCGCTTGTGTCGTGCCGGTCTTGCCCGCAGCTTCGCGCCCCGAAAGCTTGGCCCGCGTGCCGGTGCCTTCCTCGATCACGCGGCTCATCATCCATGTCAGCTCGCGCGCGGCCTCCTCGCGGATCACCCGCTCGCCAATGCCGCCGCCCGCGCCCATGACCGCCTCGTTCTCTCCGAGGAGCTTCAGCTCCACAAGGCCGTAAGGCGTGACCGATGAGCCGCCGTTGAGGATGCCCGCAAAGGCGCCCGTCATCTCGATCAGTGTGCTTTCGGACGCACCCAGCGCCAGCGCGGGGCCGGCGGCCAGATCGCTCTCGATCCCAAAATCACTGGCGACCTTGCGCACCAGATCAAGTCCGACGCTTTGCGCCACCTTGACGGCGGGGATGTTGTAGGATTGCGCAAGCGCATCCGCCAGCGTTACGCGACCGTGAAAGCGGTTGTCGTAATTGCCGGGGCACCACTGGCCCGAGCCCGCGATATTGAGGCAATAAGCCTCGTCCATCACGGTATCCCGACTTGAATAGCCCAGTTCAAGCGCGGTGGCATAGACAAAGGGTTTGAAGCTGCTGCCGGTCTGGCGATTGGCCTGCGTCGCCCGGTTGAAGCCGCCCGTCGCCTTTGTCTGGCGCCCGCCCACCATCGCGCGCACGGCGCCGTCCGCGCTCATCACGACGACAGCGGCCTGCGCCTTGGATCCTTCGCGCAGCTTTTCGTCCAGCACGGCGTTCAGGCCCTCTTCGGCGGCGCGCTGAATGCGCTGGTCCAGCGTGGTGCGGATGATGACATCCTCGGTGGTATCGCGGGTAAAGAACTCGGGGCCGGACGACATGACCCAATCGGCAAAATATCCTCCCGCTTGCCGCTCGGCGGCCTCGGACAATTCCGCTGGGGCCGCCAGCGCCACGGCGGCCTCGGACTCGGACAGGTAATCCTGATCGCGCATCAGGCGGATGACCGTCGCCGCGCGGTTCTGGCTACGCGCGATATTGGTGGTCGGCGCCAGTGTCGAAGGCGCGGTCAGAAGTCCCGCCAGCATCGCACCCTCGGCGGGGTTCACCTGCGCCGCGCTCTTGCCGAAAAAGCGCTGCGCAGCAGCCTCGGCACCATAGGCGCCGCCGCCCATGTAGGCACGGTTGAGGTAGATCGAGAGGATCTCTTCCTTGGTGTATTTCACCTCCATCGCCATCGCATAGACCGCCTCCTTGGCCTTGCGGGCCAGCGATCCACGGCGGCAATCGGCCTCATAGGCGGACTGGCTCTCCCACTCGGCCTCGACATACTCGCGGCCAAGGCAAAGCAGCTTGGCCGTCTGCTGCGTCAGGGTCGATCCGCCATGCCCCGAAAGTGGCCCGCGCCCCTCGCTGAGGTTGATGCGGACCGCGCTGGCAATGCCGATCGGGTCGATGCCGGGATGCAGATAGAAACGGCGATCCTCGGTGGCGATCACAGCGTTGCGCAGGTGCGGCGACACAAGGCCCGCATTGACCGCCCCGCCAAACTGATCGCCGCGCCACGCAAAGACGGCACTTTCATGGTCAAGCAGCGTGACAGAGCCGCGCGCGCGCCCATCCAGCAGCACGGACGCCTCGGGCAGTGTGGTATAGATATATCCCACCGCAGCGCCAACGATCAGCACCATGATCGCCGTCAGCCGCCAGCCGATGCCCCAGACGATGCGCCATGTCCAACTGAGCAAGCCGAAAATTCCACGCGTGAGGAAATTGCCGCCGCGCCGCCGCGCCGGAGCGCGGGCACGGCTCTTGCGCGGCTTGGCCGCCGGCTTCGCCTTTTCCCTGGATTTGCGTTTCTCGGCCACCAATGGTGGCTTTCGCCGTCCTGAATTGCTCATGCTTGCCCTGCCCGGCCCGATTACTGGGGCTTTTACCCCTTGGTATCCGGTGAGGCTAGCCCAGTTTGGCCACAATGTAGAGAGGGCGCGCGAATGCGGCGCATTTTAGCAAAGGGCGCCGCGTCGTGCGTGGTGGTCGAATCAAACCCTGACATGCTAGGTATTGTGGTATGACGCATCATGCCCCCCATATCGGCGCCACAGGCAGTGGCCAGGACGCTCCGCCCGCGGCCGGCACCATCATCCGGCAACTGGACGAGGCGGCAATCAACCGCATCGCCGCCGGCGAAGTGGTGGAGCGGCCCGCCTCGGCCGTCAAGGAACTGATCGAGAACGCCATAGACGCGGGCGCGACGCGGATCGCCGTCGAGATCGCGGATGGGGGCAAGACACTGATCCGGGTTACCGACGACGGCTGCGGCATGACGCCCGGCGATCTGCCGCTGGCGCTGGCGCGGCACGCCACCTCCAAGATCGACGGCAGCGACCTTTTGAACATCCACAGCTTCGGGTTTCGCGGTGAAGCTTTGGCATCGCTGGGCGCGGTCGGGCGGCTGACCGTGACGTCACGAGCGGCAGGCCATGACGGCGCCGAAATCGCGGTGACGGGCGGCAAGATCGGCGCCGTGCGCCCCGCCGCGCTGAATGGCGGGACGGTCATCACGCTGCGCGATCTTTTCTTTGCAACGCCCGCGCGCCTCAAGTTCATGCGCACCGACCGCGCCGAGGCGCAGGCGACGACGGACGTCATCAAGCGGTTGGCCATGGCTGAGCCGCAGGTGAGCTTTACCCTGCGCGATGTGTCCGGCGGCGGCGAGGGGCGGCAGACCTTTCGCGCCGACGCCGAGACCGGGGATCTCTTCGATGCGCTGCACGCGCGTCTTGCCCGCATCATCGGCAGCGATTTTGCCGACAACTCCATGCGCATCGACGCCGAGCGCGACGGCTTTCACATGACCGGCTACGCGGGCTTGCCGACCTATTCCCGCGGCGCGGCGGTGGCGCAATACCTCTTTGTCAATGGCCGCCCGGTGCGCGACCGGATGCTGATCGGCGCCTTGCGCGCAGGCTATATGGATGTTCTCAGCCGCGACCGACATCCCGTTGCCGCGCTTTTCATCGAGTGCGACGGCGCGCTGGTCGACGTCAACGTGCATCCCGCGAAATCCGAGGTGCGGTTCCGCGATCCGGGCGCGGTGCGCGGCCTCATCGTATCGGGCCTGCGCCATGCGCTGGCCGAGGCCGGGCATCGGGCATCCTCGACCGTGGCGGCCGGCACACTGGGCGCCTTTCAGCCCGAGCAAACCGGCGCGCGCGTCTATCAGATGGACCGCCCATCGGCGCAGGCCCGCGCCGCCAGCTATAGCGCACAGGCTCCCGGTTTTGCCGAAATGCAGCACGACTACAGCGCCCGCGCCGAGCCGCTTGCCAGCGGTAACTCAGTGGCGGACACGCCGCCCGACACGGCCCGAAACACCCCGCTGGGCGCCGCGCGCGCGCAGGTCCACGAGAATTACATCATCGCCCAGACCGACGAGGGCATCGTCATCGTCGATCAGCACGCCGCGCATGAGCGTCTGGTTTATGAGCGTCTCAAGCGCCAGCAGGAAGGGCATGGCATCGCCGCGCAAGCACTGCTGATCCCCGAAATCGTCGAGCTGAGCGAAGGCGATTGCGCCACCCTGATGGAGGCGGCAGAGGATCTGGCCAGCCTCGGCCTGACGATCGAGCCCTTTGGCGGCGGCGCCATCGCCGTGCGCGAGACCCCCGCGATGCTGGGCCCTGTCGACGCTCGCGCGCTGGTGCTTGACGTGCTGGACGAGTTGAGCGATCAGGGCGATAGCCAGACCTTGCGCGCGCGCATCGACGCAATCCTCAGCCGCATGTCCTGCCACGGCTCGATCCGGTCGGGGCGGCGGATGCAGGCGGACGAGATGAACGCCCTCCTGCGCGAGATGGAGGCGACGCCGATGTCGGGTCAGTGCAACCACGGCAGGCCTACCTACGTGTCGCTGAAGCTGAGCGATATCGAGCGGCTCTTTGGACGCAGCTAGCCCCGATTGCCGGTTGCGGTGTCGGCCCGGTTTCTGTCACCTGGAACAAATGCCGAACGCGGAAGGGAAAGAGCATGGAGCAGCTTGTGCAGCAGGTGGCGGCTTGGGATATCGCCGTTTGGCAGGGCGTGGCCATGGGGACCGCGGCGCTGGCCCTGATCCTCATGCTCAGCGCGCTTCTGGCCGGTCGCCGCGCCCGTCGGGCCCAGCAGGACGCCGCCGCCCTGCGCGAGCGCCTCGCCCGCCTTACCCCCGAGGCCGAGCGTGCCGCAAGGATGGAGGCGCGCGCCGAGGCGCTGATGGGCGAGCTCTACCAAGAGCAGGTGAACGCCGCCGCGCTGGAGCAAAAGCTGGACAGCCTGCAAGAGACGCACAAGCAGCGGCTGGCCGACCTAGCGGATATGAAAAAGCAGCTTGAGGACCGTTTTCAAACGCTGGCCTCGGGCGCGCTCTCGGTCAATTCCGAGAAGTTCCTGTCGCTCGTCTCGGAGCGGTTTCAAAAGCACAAGGAAAGCGCCGATCACGACACGGCCCAGCGCCACGCGGCCATCCGCGATCTGGTCAAGCCGCTCGACGAGCGTCTTGGAAAATTCGACGCGCGCATGACCGAGATCGAGAAGGCGCGCAACGAGGCCTATGGCACGATCAAGCAGCAGGTTCTGAACCTTGCCGAAGGCCAACAGACCCTCAGCAGCGAGACACGGCGCCTCGTCCAAGCGCTGCGCGCCCCAAAGACGCGCGGGCGCTGGGGCGAGATGCAGCTGCGGCAGGTCTTTGAAATGGCGGGCATGACCGAACGGGTGGATTTTCACCTCGAAAAGAGCTTTGACACCGATGACGGACGCCGCCGCCCCGATGCCATCGTCCACATTCCCGGCGGCAAGAGCATCGTGATCGACGCCAAGACGCCGCTATCGGCCTACCTCGATGCGCTCGAGGCCGAGACGCCCGAGGCGCAGAGCCAGTTCATCAAGCAGCACGCGGTGCAGGTGCGCAAACACGTCAATGACCTGTCGTCCAAGGCCTATCACGACACGCTGGGCGCGACCCCGGATTTCGTCGTGATGTTCATCCCCGGCGAAACCTTTGTCTCGGCAGCAGCCGAGGCCGATCCCGGCCTCATCGAATACGCGTTCGAGCGCAAGGTGCTGATCGCCACGCCGACCACGCTGATGGCGCTGGTCAAGGCGATCGCCTATGGCTGGCAGCAGGACAAGATGGCCGAAAATGCCGAAGAGGTGCAGAAATCGGCCAAGGAGATCTATGACCGCCTGCGCGTCTTTGCCGAGCATCTGGGCCGTGTGGGCCGCTCGCTGGGCCAATCGGTTGATCATTACAACAAAGCGCTGGGATCGCTTGAGGGCCGCGTTCTGCCCTCAGCGCGCAAATTCGAGGAGCTCGGCGTGGTCGCGGCGACATCCGACAAGATCGAGCGCCCGGCCAGCGTCGAGGACGAGCCGCGCCGCCTGACCGCGCATGAATTCACCAGTGACGAGCAGCCCTAGCTGGTTTCGAGGCAATGGCGGCGAAAGGCCCGTTTCAGCATGTCCAGTTCTTCGCGCAAAAGCGTCATCTCGACACGAATGTCATAGCCCAGCGCGTCGCCGGACATCAGCGCAAAACTATCCAACAGGGCATCGGCGCGCCGGTCACGGATCAGGAAAGTCTGCACGCCGTCAGTAATGACCTCGGCGGGGATCGGCACCCGAACCGTCCAGAACCCGCCGTCTTCGCTCTCGATCACCTCGACGCCCGCGAGGGGCCGGTCCAGATGCGTGACCTCGATGTCGGGCTGGATGTTGCCCTCGCCCTCATGGGTCAGCTGCCCTTCCCATACCCCTTCGAACAGCCGGGTCTTGGTCAGTTTGAGATTGCTCATGTCGGTCCCTTCATCGGCTCAAAATTGTCAATTAAAATTCAGTGCTTCAAAATTCGGCGCGGGGCCTGCGGCTGAACGTCAGATCGCGCAAGGTCACCTGACTCATCTCGGGGTTTTCAAAGATCAGATCGACCCAGGCCCGCTCGATCCGCTTTTCGTTGAGGCCGGAATAGGCGAGGTCGAATTCAACCACGATCTCGTCCTCGTCCAGCGGCAGCTCCCGCACGATCTGTTCTGTGTTCGGGCCGTGCTTGATGTTCAGCCGGGCAAAGATCTCGAGCGGTTTTTCCAGCTCGACGATCGTCGTCACGCGCAGCAGATGGCGCTTTTTCAGCCCATCGACCGCCCCATAGGGCAGGTCCAGCACAACCGACAGAAACGAGCCGTCGAAGGCAAAGACATCCATGCGCAGGCCGTATGGCGCAAGGTCCGCCTCGCGCGTGTTGCGGACTTGCCGCAAAGTCAGCTCGGACCGTGCGCAATCGTGAAACAATGTCAGCTCATCGCCCAACTTGGACTTGCTGGGGGCCGAGGACATGCCTGGGCTGGCCAGCGGCAGGTTCCAAAGGCTGGGCCGCCATGCCCAGTCGGTGCCATGCGGCTTGGGAAAAGCATTGGAGCCGATCATCGGCAGGGCCAGACGATTTTCGGCAATGGCGCTCATTTCGCTGAGCGAAAAGAGCAGCTTGCGGGCGCGGCTGCGTTCCCGGCGCAACTCATCCAAGGGCATGTCGGGCGCGCGCCTTGCCGCACGGGTCCAGCGGCGCACGGCGCGCCGATGCACGAACCAATCGACCAAAGCACTACGCATCCGCATCCCTCATCGCCCCCGCCGACCTTCGTCCGTTATTATCCTGCCCTGCTCACACCTTCTATAAGATTAAGCCTGATTGCGAAACAATCCTGACAGGATGGATTTCAACCCCCGGCGCTGCGTCACGGCGCGCGATGTGGCCGGGGCGCCCTCTGAATCAGACGACGTGGCCGATTGCTCAGTGTCAGCGCCCGGTGCATCCGCCTCGGTCGCGGCAGGCGCGGGGCGGCGCGGGCTGGCCGCCATCATGGCCGCCGCGACAGCGACCAGAATGTCTTGCCCCGCCTTTTCGGCCACGCCGCTGCCCGGCTCGCCATAAGCGGCCAGACCGATCACATGCCCGTTGATAACCATTGCGCCGCGCCAGTGGCGCGGTGCGCCGCCGGGCAGCGATGTGTCGCCGCCCCGCTCAAGCTGAATAAGCGAAACATTGTCGCGATCAACCTGCCGGATCACACCCGCATTGGCCCAAGGCGCGGCAAGGCGGGCGGCCGAGGGCCGCTGCGCGCGGCCATCCCGCGCGAGGACCGATACGGTCACTACAGCGGGCCGCACATCACTGGTAGGCGCATTGCCCAGATGCGCACAGCTGGCAATGAGGGCAAAGCCCGCGTCACCACCCCGCTGAACGCTGCCGGGATCAACGCAATAGCCATCCGGTCCGGTCACGATGACATCGCCGCCAAAGAATGCGGCGCGGCGCGGCGCGTTCTCGGATTTCTCATCCTCGGTGATGCCGGTCAGCCCCGCGCCGCCCACACAGGCGGCGAGAGGCAGGGTCAGGACAAGGGCGAGCAATAGGCGCGCCGCTTCGAGCCAAGGGCGCAAGGGCCTCAGATATCCATGTAGACGTGGCGCTCGGCCTCGGCGCCGGGATGGGTGACCGCGCCCTTGTAGGTCGGGCCCACCAACTGCGCGAACTTCCAGATCGCGCCCGACGCATACATCGTCTCGCGGGGACCTGCCCAGCTCTCTTTGCGCTTGGCCAGCTCGTCATCGCTCAGATCCACGGTCAGCGCGCCGTTGATTGCGTCGATGGTGATAACATCGCCATTCTTCAGCAGGGCAATCGGCCCGCCATAAGCGCTCTCGGGGCCGACGTGGCCCACGCAGAACCCGCGCGTCGCGCCCGAAAAACGGCCATCGGTGATCAGCGCGACCTTCTTGCCCATGCCCTGACCGCTGAGCGCCGCCGTGGTGGCCAGCATCTCGCGCATGCCCGGCCCGCCTGCGGGGCCTTCATTGCGGATGACGATGACCTCGCCCTCCTCATAGCCACGTTTCTGCACGGCCTCGAATGCCTCTTCCTCGCTTTCGAAGACGCGGGCAGGTCCGGTGAACACCTGATTTTCCGGGGCGATACCCGCGACCTTCACGATGGCTCCCTCGGGCGCCAGATTGCCCTTGAGGCCGACGACGCCGCCGGTCTTGGTGATGGGCGTCTCGATGGGGTAGATCACCTTGCCATCGGCCTCGCGGTCGATCAGGTCCAGCTCTTCGCCGATGCTGCGGCCCGAGGCGGTGATGCAATCTTCGTGGATCAGGCCCGCCTTGCGCAGCTCCTTCATCACGACGGGGATGCCGCCCACATCATACAAATCTTTGGCCACATGCGCGCCGCCCGGCTTCAGGTCGACGAAATAGGGTGTGTCGCGGAAGATGTCGCAGACATCCTCAAGGAAGAAATCGATGCCAGCCTCATGCGCAATCGCAGGCAGGTGCAGCCCAGCATTGGTCGACCCGCCCGTGCACGCCACGACGCGCGCAGCGTTTTGCAGCGATTGCAGCGTGACCACATCGCGGGCACGGATGTTCTTTTCGATCAGGTTCATCACGGCGCGGCCAGACGCCTCGCCATATTGGTCGCGGCTCTCGTAGGGGGCGGGCATGCCGCTGCTGTTCATCAGCGCAAGGCCGATCGCCTCGCTGACACAGGCCATCGTGTTGGCGGTGAACTGGCCCCCGCAGGCGCCCGCGCTGGGGCAGGCCACCCGCTCCAGCATGTCGAGCGCGGCGTCAGACATGGTGCCGTTCTGATGGCGGCCGACCGCCTCGAACATATCCTGCACGGTCAGATCGCGAGTGCGGAAATCCTCGGGGATCTCCTCGACCTGCGGCGCGCGGCCCGGCAGGATCGAGCCGCCGTAGATAAAGACCGATGGCGTGTTCAGACGCACCATCGCCATCATCATGCCCGGCAGCGACTTGTCGCAGCCCGCAAGCCCGACAACGGCGTCATAGGCATGGCCGCGCATCGTCAATTCGACCGTGTCGGCAATCGCCTCGCGGCTGGCCAGCGACGACCGCATGCCCTCATGGCCCATCGCGATCCCGTCGGTCACGGTGATGGTCGTGAATTCGCGCGGCGTGCCCGAGCCTGCCTTGACCCCCATCTTGACCGCCTGCGCCTGACGGCTGAGCGCGATGTTGCACGGCGCAGCCTCGTTCCAGCAGGTGGCGACACCGACGAGGGGCTGGTGAATTTCCTCTTCGCTCAGTCCCATCGCATACATGTAGGACCGGTGCGGCGCCTTGGACGGGCCTTCGGTCACATAGCGGCTGGGCAGTTTGGACTTGTCGAACTTGGTCATTGGGGCCTCGCGAAACCGATGTGGAAACTTTGCTGCCCGAGGAATAGGCGAGCGGTCCCTCTGGCGCAAGCGCGCGGGTGCAGCAACGGCACCGATTGCACGCACCTCGCGGCGCAGGTAGCGTTCCGCCATGCGATATTCCGGATACGCCCCCCTCGTCGATCCCGCCCGCCACAGCGCTGCACTGTGGCGGCTTTTTCTGGGCGTGCTCATGGTCATCGCCGTCTTTCTGGCGCTGTCGCTGGTCTATGGCTGGCTCTGCACGCGGTTTCTGCCACCCGAAACATGGGGCATTGATGGCCGCGGTATCGAAGAGGCGACGACGCCGGGCGGCGCGCTGGTCAACCTCTATGCCTTCGGGATGTTGATCCTGGCGCTGGCGGTGGTCCTGCCCATCCTGCACAAACGCGGCCTCGGCAGCCTGATTGGCAGTGCACGCCTTGCCACACGGCAGGGCGGGCGTGTGCTTCTTTATGTGCTGGGCGTCTATATTGCGGCATCGACGCTGCAACTGGTCGATCCCATCCCGCTTGAGCCGGGCTTGGCGCTGGCCCGCTGGCTGCCACTACTGCCCCTGATCCTTCTGGGCCTGCTGATCCAGACCGGCGCCGAAGAGCTACTTTTTCGCGGCTACCTCCAAAGCCAACTGGCGGCGCGGTTTGCAAATCCGGCCATATGGATGATCTTGCCCGCGATCCTCTTTGGCCTTCTGCACTACCAGCCCGGCGTGATGGGCGATGCGGCGTGGGTCATCGTGATCTGGGCGACGCTCTTTGGCCTCGTCGCCGCAGACCTCACCGCGCGCAGCGGCACCCTCGGGCCGGCTATCGCGCTGCATGTCTTCAACAATTTCGCCGCCATCGCCATCACGGCCCCAACGGGCTATTTCGATGGTCTGGCCCTCGCCACCTATCCGTTTGGCCCAGACGATACCGCGCTGATGCTGCAATGGATGCCGGTGGATCTGGGCATTCTCTTCTGCTCGTATCTGGCCGCGCGCCTCGCACTGCGGGTCTGATTGCAATTCCGCCCCGCGCGGCTTATTTCAAGGCAAATCGTAGCGATAGGCAGGCCACATGAACTGGATCACGAACTACATGCGTCCGCGCATCAACTCGATCTTCTCGCGCCGCGAGATGCCCGAGAACCTGTGGACCAAGTGCGACGAATGCGGATCCATGCTGTTCCATCGGGAACTGAGCCAGAATCTGAACGTCTGCACCAATTGCGGCCATCACATGAACATCACGCCGCGCGCGCGGTTCAAGGCACTCTTTGACGACGGCACCTTCACTGAGGTGTCCGTGCCAGCCCCCAAGGCCGATCCGCTGCATTTTCGCGATCAGAAACGCTATCCCGACCGGCTGAAAGCCGCGCAGAAATCCACTGGCGAAAAAGAGGCGATGCTGGTCGCGACCGGCGAGATCGGGCGCACGCCCATCGTGGCCGCGGCGCAGGATTTCACCTTCATGGCCGGGTCGATGGGCATGTATGTGGGCAACGCGATCATCGCGGCCGCCGAGGCGGCGGTGAAACACAAGCGGCCCCTGATCCTGTTCTCGGCTGCGGGCGGCGCGCGCATGCAGGAGGGTATTCTCAGCCTCATGCAGATGCCGCGCACCACCGTCGCCATCCAGATGCTGAAGGAAGCGAACCTGCCCTATATCGTGGTGCTGACGCATCCCACGACGGGCGGCGTCACCGCCTCATATGCCATGCTGGGGGACGTGCAGATCGCCGAGCCGAACGCGCTGATCTGCTTTGCCGGTCCGCGCGTCATCGAACAGACGATCCGGGAAAAGCTGCCCGAGGGGTTCCAGCGCGCCGAATACCTGCTGGACCATGGGATGCTCGACCGCGTCACGCCCAGGCCCAAGATGCGCGAAGAGTTGATCGTCATCACCCGCATGCTGCTGGGCCTGACGCCCGCCATCGCAGGGGATCTGCCCGCCCCCTCGCAGGACGAGACCAAGCCCGAGGCACCGGCCACTGATGAGGGCGCGCCTGAGACCAAATCCAAGGCCAAGCCCGACGACAAGGCCGCGCCCGGCGCCCAATCCGGGGCAACCACCGGGGCATCATCCAAGACAGCGGACTCGGACAAACCTTCGTCCAAGGCGTCGGCCAAAAAATGAGCAGCGCCGGATCCGATGTCATCCTCGATAGGATGATGGCGCTCCACCCCAAGATCATCGACCTGACGCTGGACCGCGTCTGGCGCCTGCTGGGCGCGCTGGGCGATCCCCAAAACGATCTGCCACCCGTGATTCACATCGCCGGGACGAACGGCAAGGGCAGCACGCAGGCCATGATCCGCGCCGGCCTCGAGGCGGCGGGGCACAGCGTGCATGCCTATACCTCGCCGCATCTGGCACGGTTTCACGAACGGATCCGGCTGGCGGGTCAGTTGATCACCGAAGATGCGCTGAGCGCGGTTCTGGACGAGTGTTACTCTGCCAATGGCGCGGGCAGCATCACGTATTTCGAGATCACGACCTGCGCCGCCCTTTTGGCCATGGCGCGCACGCCTGCCGATTTCACCCTGCTCGAAGTCGGCCTTGGCGGACGGCTCGATGCGACGAACGTCGTGGCACGCCCCGCACTGACCATCATCACGCCGATCAGCATCGATCACGAGCAATATCTGGGCAACACGCTCGCCAAGATCGCCTTTGAAAAGGCGGGCATCATCAAGCGCGGCGTGCCGTGCGTCGTCGGCCCCCAAGCGGATGAGGCGATGGACGTGATCGAAGAGGTTGCAGACCTGCATGGCGCCCCCCTGCTGGCGCACGGCCAGCAGTGGCATGTCAGCGCCGAGCGCGGGCGCATGATCTATCAGGACGAAAGCGGCCTGCTAGACCTGCCCCTGCCCAATCTGCCCGGCGCGCATCAGATCGAGAACGCGGGCGCCGCCCTTGCCGCCCTGCGCCATCTGGCGATGGGCGAAGTCGCCGCCGAAGCGGCTGTCGCGCGCGCCGAGTGGCCCGCCCGGATGCAGCGGCTGGACCGAGGCGCGCTGGCCGACGCCGCACCCCACGCCGAGCTGTGGCTGGATGGCGGGCACAACGCATCGGCAGGCGAGGCGCTGGGACGCCATCTGGCCAGCCTGCCTTCCCGGCCCACTCATCTGATCTGCGGCATGCTCAATACCAAGGACATCGCAGGCTATCTGCGCCCGCTTGCCGCGCAGGCGTGCAGCCTGACGGCCCTGTCCATCCCCGGTGAGGCAAACACCCTGCCTGCCGAAGTGACGGCGGCCGCCGCCAGTGCCGCGGGGTTGGAGGCCTATGTGGCACCCGATCTGCGCAGCGCCTTGGACCGGATCATCGCAGACGAACCGGGCGCGCGCGTTCTGATTTGTGGATCGCTCTATCTTGCCGGGCACGTCTTGCGGGAAAATGGCTGACAGATCCCGAAATTTTTTTCTCCCGTCTAAATACCCGGAAACGATTCGGAATTTTCCCCAGTGGCCTGTTTGAAACGGCTCCCAGCCACCCGCGCGCACATCATGTAGGTTGACCGTTTTGCTCGTTTGCGCCTATATCTTGCGTTACGGACTAAATATAGACGTAATTGTCCACGTTTTATCCCCGCGTTGGAGACATCCACAGTGCAAAGCCTCGCCGCCATGATGATCTGCATAACTGGTCGGGCCCATGAGTCACGCGGCGCTGCTGTCCTTGGGGTTTCTCGCGGTCACTGGCGCCCTCACCACCGTGGTGCCTGAAACCAAAGCCCAGCCCCGATGACTGGCCTGAAACCAGTCATTCCAAACAAGAGTTAGAGACGCAGGCAGAAGACGAAACGACCCGAGCAAATGATCGAGGGGCCGAACCAACGGCCCCCTTTCATTTTTCAGGGTGGCAGTTTTCAGGGGCGCCCGCCTGCAATACATGCTCATGAAGCCGAGAAATCGCCAGTTCGCAGCGCGCTCTAGACATGAAAAAAACCCGGCACCATTCGGAGCCGGGTTTAATGTTGTCAAAGTGATTTGCTGACCTCAGTGCAGCTTGGCTTCCACCGTGTTGATGCCTTCGTCGATCAGCTTGTTCGCGTCGGTAGCGCTCATCTGCTTGGCGATCACGTCGCGGGCCGCCGCAACGGCGATGGCCACGGCGCGGTCACGCACCTCGCGCACGGCGCCGGCCTCAGCCGAAGCGATGCGGTCTTCTGCGGCTTGCATGCGGCGCGCGATCGACTTCTTGAGATCTTCGCGGGCTTGCTCGGAGGCAGCTTTTGCTTCGGTCTTGGCTTGGGCAACGATGCGATCGGCCTGCGCCTGCACGTCCTTTTGCTGACGCTCGAACGACGCCAGCAGAGCCTGGGCCTCTTCGCGCAGGGCACGGGCCTCGTCCAGTTCGGATTTGATCCCGTCGGCGCGCTTGTCCAGCATTGCGCCGACCTTGCCCGGCACCTTGAGATACACAAGGAACGCCACGAAGAGGATGAAGGCGATCAACACGACAAAGTCGGTGTTGCCCAGCGAGAAGAAGGGGCCCGTGGCAGCCAGCGCAGGGCTGGCGGCGGTGAGCGCGATCAGGGTTGCTATCAGGCGCATGGGCTTACCCTTTCATCTGCGAAGTGACGGCGGCGTTGACGGTCTTGGCGTCGGCGGTGCCACCCATCGCGGCTACGATTTCCTTGGCGGTGTCCTTGGCCACGTCCTTGACCGACTCCAGCGCATTGGCGCGGATCTCGTCGATTGCCTTCTCGCCTTCGGCGGTCTTGGCAGCAATCTCGGCGTCGGCCTTGGCCATTGCCTCGTCAAGGTCGGCTTTGATGCCTGCCTTGGTCTCGGCGATGATGTCGTTTGCGTTGCTGCGCGCATCGGCCAGCGCCTTTTCGTAGGCGGCCTCTGCCTCGCTTGCCTTGACCTTGAGGTCTTCGGCGGCGGCGATGTCATTGGTGATGGTGCCCTGACGCTCGGCCAGGACGGCTGCGATGCGCGGCAGCGCGATGCGCGACAGCACAAAGAAGATCACGACGAGTGTGACCAGCAGCCAGAAAATCTGATTGCCCATCCAGTCGGGGCAAAGCTGCGGCAGGCCGATCGCTCCGCCATAGGAGTTGACGCACTGACTGGCTGTCGCTGCGGCGGTCTCGGTAGCCATGGATTAGTCCTTTCTCAGGAAACCTACCTGTCAAGAGAGGGTGAAGGGCAGCACGCCCTTCACCCATCCCGTAAGGATCTGTCGTGCGTGTTCTTAGACGGCGAACATCAGCAGAAGCGCGACGAGGAACGAGAAGATCCCCAGCGCTTCGGCGAATGCGATGCCGATGAACATGGTGGCCGTCTGGCCAGCGGCGGCCGAGGGATTGCGCAGGGCGCCGGCCAGGAAGTTGCCGACAACATTGCCCACACCGACGGCTGCGCCGCCCATGCCGACGGATGCCAGACCTGCGCCGATGAATGCGCCCATTGTTGCGATATCGCCTTCCATGAGATGTCTCCTTACTGTGGAATTTGCGTTATTTCGGTCGTTCTGTCCGGCAGGACCCCCTGCCGGTATTCCTTGCCTGCGGATCAGTGCGCCGGGTGCAGCGCATCCTTGAGATAGACGCAGGTCAGAATGGTAAAGACGTAGGCCTGAATGAAGGCCACGAGGATTTCGAGCGCGTAGATCGCCGAGATCGCAAGGATCGAGAGCGGCGTCACAGCCAGACCGATCCCCGTCGAGATGATGATCATCGGCGCAAAGGCCGCGAACACCTTCATCACGGCGTGGCCCGCCATCATGTTGCCCGCCAGACGAATGGAGTGGCTGACGGGGCGCACGAAGTAGGAAATCACTTCGATCAGCGCCAGAACGGGTCGCAGCGGCAGCGGCGCGGCACTGATCCAGAAGAGACCAAGGAAGCCCGCGCCATGCTTGACGAAGCCGATGACGGTGACGGACACAAAGACCAGCATCGCCAGCAAGGCGGTCACGCCGATGTGGCTGGTCGTGGTGAATGCGCCGGGCAGCAGGCCAACGAAGTTCGCCATGAGGACGAACATAAAGATCGTCATGATATAAGGGAAGTAGGGCAGCGCATCGCGGCCCGCGACATCCTCGACCATCTTGCGGATAAAGCCGTAGCACAGCTCGGCGATCGACTGCATCCGGGTCGGGATCGACTGGCGGCTGGAAGAGCCGAGAACCAGGAGCGCGAAGGTTGCCAGAACGGCGATTGCCATCCAGAGCGTCAGGTTGGTCACGGTAAAGATGCCGACGTCACCATCGCCAAAAAGCGGCTTGATGATGAACTGGTCCATCGGGTGGAACACGAGGCCCGTGGTTTCTCCGGCTGCTGCGTCAGTCGCCATCTTTTGCCCTCTCGTCTCGACCGCTCTCGGCGGCCTGCTGGTCTGCGGCCTGTTCGGCCTCTTGGGTTTGCTGGATCTCCTGCGCGCTGCGGATCATCACCTTGATCCCTGCCGCGAGGCCCAGCAATGTGAAGAGCACCAGAAAAATGGGCAACGTGCCCAACAGGCGATCCAGCCCGTATCCGATGCCGAAGCCGATCAGCAGACCGGCCACCAATTCTATCACCATGCGCCAGGCAAGTTGTGCCTGCGAATAATGCTCGTCCGTGTGCGGCTTGATCTCCTTGGGCGTCTTGAGCGCGTCGATCTTGGCCTCGAGATCGCGAAGCCTGGCGCGATGTTCGGGGTCAGTCACAATGCGTGCCCTCGGATGCGGACGGTTGGCGCATTGCTATGCGGCGGGGGCGCCCGAGTCAAGCGCGGGCGCGCCATGGCTGCGATGCGCTCAAGACACTGTTTCAATTGAGTATTTTCAGAACAATGAAAGGTGTGGCCGCGCGCGCAGAGGCCCGCCGGAGGTTAATCCGGGAGCCAAGCCTTATTCAACCTTTTGGTTTACTTAGCATGAGTGCGGCCGGGGCCGGGCCCGCGGCACGCCTAGCGCACCACGAAGACCGAGCATTTGGCATGCTGCGCGATGTAGCCGCCGTGCGACGCAAAGATATGCTCCATCATACCGGGTTCGCGGGAGGCCATGATGACCAGATCGGCGCCGATGTCGTCGATGGATTGCATCAGCTTTTGTGTGGTATCGACTGCCGGGTCGTTGGAAACAACGGGATGCGCCTCGACATCGGTGCCGTATTGATCGCGCAGGCCAGCCGCAAAGTCATCGAGCGTCTGACCGAACTCGCTGGGATTGTGGCCAAGGCTGCCGGGGAGGTCGCCGCCCACGCTGACGACGTGCACCTTGGCGCCGTACGACTTAGCCAATTCGCCCGCGAGATCGAGGGCCTTTTGCTGCTTGTCCTTGTGGACAAGGTCGACGGGAACCATGATGTGAGTGAACATGAACGTTCCTTTCGTGTTTTCAACTTCGAATGGGCCAACCATGCCTGACCGCCCCGACGCCGCAATTGATCTGGCGCAACTCTTGAGGTTTCGATGATCGGATCGCTGGACCTGACCTTTGCGGCACTGGCCGACCCGACGCGGCGCGCGATACTGTCGATGCTGCTGGAAGACGACATGGCCGTAACGGATGTGGCAGAGCCGTTCGAGATGAGCCTGGCCGCGATTTCCAAACATCTGGGGATATTGGGCCGCGCTGGGCTGATCAGTCAAGAGCGGCGGGGGCGCGTCAAATGGTGCAAGCTGGAGCCGGGCGGCCTGCGTGCGGCCTCGGTCTGGATGCAGGGGTTTGGCCAGTTCGAGCCTGTGGATCTGGATGCGTTCGAGGTCTTTCTGGCGGCGCAGTTTAGCGCCCGGACGGACAGCGAGAAAGGCTGACCGGCGCGCGGATGCCGCCGGTCAGCCTTTGGGGTGCGGCCTCAGAGAACGAACTGGACGATGGCCAGAACGATCACCACGAGACCGACGAGATAAATGATACTACGCATGGGATGTCCCTCTTTGCTTTGATTGTCATTGAGGCGCCAACGCAGTGTCAGACCGAATGGTTCCGGGTTGAAGGCCGCGCCCTGACCGGCACTTCTTCGTTTTTGAGCAACATAACCAACGCCGCGATGGTCAGCATGACCCCCGCCAGCACCACCGCAGGCGGCAAAGGCAGGCCCAGCGCGGCCTGCCAGCCGATCACCCAAGTGGGCAGCAGATAGGTGTAGGCCATCACCTTGGCACTGGGCAGTTTCAGCGATGCGTATTGCAGCAACACGATGGTCAGCGCCGTGGCAAAGACGGTGATATAGGCCAACGTGATCCAGACGATGGCCGGCATGGCGGCCCACTCCATCCCGGCGAGGTCGCGCGCGCCCAGCACCGCCAGGATCACCGCCGCCGCCGCGATCGTGCCAAAGGACATGATGACAGGCGATTGGGCGCGGTTCAGCTTGCGCACCAGCGGTGTGTAGATGGCATGCGCCGCGCACCCCCAGAAGAACAGCACCTCGCCCCGGCCGATGCGAAACTCCAACAGCATGGCAAGATCCGCGCGAAAGATCACCCAGAGCGCGCCTGCGGCCCCCACAGCCAGCGCCGCCCCCATGCGCCGCGTAATGACCTGCCGCAAAAGGACGTATCCCGCGATGCCCGACAGGATCGGCGAGAGCGTGAACACCGCCGAAAGCGATACTGGCGGCGCTGTTTTCAGCGCCTCGAACATCAGCACGAAGTATCCCGCCAGCAGCCCGCCCAGCAGCAGGTAGCGCCACGGTGCCTCGAAATCACGCCGCGTGATGTCGGCCCTCGAGACGGCCCAGACACCCAGAACGCAGGCCGCCATGACAAAACGCATGGCGTTCATCGCCGCCGGCGCGATATGTGGCGCCGCCAGCGCACCCAGCGCAAAGGAGCCTGCGATCAGACCTGAAAAGGCCAGCATCGCCAGGTGGCCGCGCAGGGCGTCGCTCATTCCCCTGTCCAGTCAGCCACCCGGCCCTTGAGAAACGCGGTCAGCGCCTTCACCTTGGCCGTGCGGTGCAGATCGACATGGCTGAGCAACCACAGTGGAACCGACCATTCGGGGCGCGGCGGCGCGACCTGCACCAGATCCGACAGGGTATCGGCCCTCGTGCACGGCATGAAGCCGATGCCCGCGCCCGCCTCGATGGCAGACCATTGGGCATGGGCGTCGTCGCTGCGAAAGGCCACTGCCTCGGGGGGCAGGGCCTGCGTCATCCAGCGGGCGTGCGGGGCCCGCGTTGCACGGTCGGCAGCGCCGACCATACGGTGGCCATCCAATGCGTCCGAGCTTTCGGGCAGGCCATGCCGGGCCACATAGCTGGCCGAGGCATAAAGCGCCGTCGCCTCGTGAAAGAAGGGCTGCACCACATTGTCGGGCTGATCGGGCGCGGCACCTGCACGGATGGCGACATGCGCCTCGCCATACTCCAGCCGAAAGAGGCGGTCCCCGGTCAGGTAGCGCACGGTCAATCCGGGGTGGGCATGCTGGAACTCAGCCAGCGCTGGCACCAGAAAATGGTTGAATGCGGCCAGCGAGGTGACGACCAGATCGCCGCTGACGTCATCACCATGCCCCTTGATCCGCCCGGCGAGCTGGGCAAAGCGCTCGTCGGTCTCCTGGGCCACCCGCAAGAGGTCGGCGCCCGCCTCGGTCGGGGTATAGCCGCGCGCGTGCCGCTGAAAAAGGCGCACACCCAGCCGCGCTTCAAGCGCGTCAATATGGCGAATCACGGTGGCATGATGCACGCCAAGCGCGCCTGCCGCGCCGCTGACGGTGCCTGCGCGCGCCACGTGATAGGCGGTTCTGATCTCGTCCCAGTTGTCCATTGGTGACCTTTGGCTGCGGATGGAGGCGATACCGCGCAAGATGCGGATATGCACACTGTGATCCCATGTCCGGCCTGCGCGCAAGGTCTGCACGCCCGCTTGACTCGCGGCCCCCGCGCGTCTATCCAGCGCGCAACTCCCCCGGAAGCACTACGTCTTCCGGTCCCTTGGCCTTTGCCGGGATCGCCCTCCGTCAGCGCGTTTGCGCCCACGGGGGCCCTACCGGTTTGGTCCCTCATGACGGCAGCAGGAGCCGAGCGAGATGTTTGAAAATCTATCCGAACGCCTCTCCGGTGTCTTCGACCGCCTGACCAAGCAGGGATCGCTGAGCGAGGAGGACGTGAAGACCGCCCTGCGCGAGGTGCGCGTCGCCCTGCTGGAGGCAGACGTGTCGCTGCCGGTGGCGCGCGATTTCGTCAAGAAGGTGCAGGATCAGGCGACCGGCCAGTCGGTGCTGAAATCCATCACGCCCGGCCAGCAGGTCATCAAGATCGTGCACGACGCCCTGATCGAAACCCTGCGCGGCGAGGGCGATCCCGGCGCGCTCAAGATCGACAATGCGCCAGCCCCGATCCTGATGGTCGGCCTGCAAGGCTCGGGCAAGACGACGACCACCGCCAAGCTGGCCAAGCGCCTGACCGAACGGGATGGCAAGCGGGTGCTGATGGCCTCGCTCGACGTCAACCGCCCCGCTGCGATGGAGCAGCTGGCGATCCTCGGCACGCAGATCGGCGTCGACACCCTGCCCATCGTCAAGGGCGAGGATCCCGTCGCCATCGCCAAACGCGCCAAGACACAAGCCAGCCTCGGTGGCTACGATGTCTACATGCTCGACACTGCCGGGCGCCTCCATATCGACGCCGAATTGATTGCGCAGGCCGCCGCCGTGCGCGACGCGGTCAACCCGCGCGAGACGCTTCTGGTGGTCGATGGTCTTACCGGCCAGGACGCCGTCAATGTGGCCACGGAATTCGACGACAAGATCGGCGTGACCGGCGTCGTGCTGACCCGCATGGACGGCGACGGGCGCGGGGGCGCGGCCCTCAGCATGCGCGCCGTCACCGGCAAGCCGATCCGCTTTGTCGGCCTCGGCGAAAAGATGGACGCGATCGAGACCTTCGAAGCCGAGCGTATCGCAGGCCGCATCCTGGGGATGGGCGACATCGTCAGCCTCGTCGAAAAGGCGCAGCAGACCATAGAGGCCGAACAGGCCGAGCGCATGATGAAGCGCTTCCAGAAGGGTCAGTTCAACATGAACGACCTGCGGATGCAGCTGGAACAGATGCAAAAGATGGGCGGCATGGAATCGGTGATGGGCATGATGCCCGGCATGGGCAAGATGGCCAAGCAGGTGCAGGACGCAGGCTTTGATGACAAGATCATCGCGCGCCAGATCGCCCTCATCCAGTCGATGACCAAGAAAGAGCGTGCCAACCCCCAGATCCTGCAAGCCAGCCGCAAGAAACGCATCGCGCGCGGCGCGGGCCTTGAGGTCAGCCAGCTCAACCAGTTGCTGAAAATGCACCGCCAGATGGCGGACATGATGAAGAAGATGGGCAAGGGCGGCATGCTGAAACAGGCCATGAAGGGCATGTTCGGCAAGGGGGGCGGCCCCTCGCCCGAGGAATTGCAGGGCATGGACCCCAAGGCGCTGGAGGCGGCGGCCAAGAAGATGGGCGGCGGCCTGCCCGGCGGTATGGGGGGCATGGGCGGCTTTGGCGGCAAGTCCGGCGGCCTGCCCCAGGGCCTCTCGGGCTTCGGCAAGAAGAAGTGATCCCCATGCTTTCATTGTTCTGCAAATACTCCCGCCGGAGGCGTCCGGCACCCGCAACCCAGCCCGACCTGGCCGCGCCTGACCTGACCAGCGAGACATCGTCATGACCCAGATCCCCCGCATCGAGACCGACCGCCTGATCCTGCGCGCGCCCACCGCCGCAGACATCGAACCTGTGATCGCCTTCCTGATGGATCCGGTACGCGCCGCGGGCTTTGGCGTCGAGGCGACACGCGGCCGCGCTTGGCGCTGGTATGCGATGAACCTCGGCCATTGGGCGCTGCGCGGTTACGGCTATTTCATCATTGAGGACAAGGCCTCCGGCCAGCCCTGCGGGCTCACCGGCATCTGGGCGCCCGATGGCTGGCCCGAGCCCGAACTGGGGTATGTCGTCTTTGACGGCTTCGAGGGGCGCGGCATCGCCTTCGAGGCGGCGATGCGCGCGCGCGAATGGGCCTATACCGATCTGGGCCTGACCAGTGTTGGCTCGCATATCGTGCCGGGCAACAGCCGCTCGATCGCGCTGGCCGAGCGTATGGGCGCGCGCTACGAGCGCACCTACACCAATCCCTACATGGGCGAGGACATGATCTATCGCCATCCCTCGCCGGCCGAGCTTGGCCTTGCCCCCCGTGTCCGGGAGGAGGCGCAATGACCGCCGCCGCCGACAAGGCCGCCCAACTGCTCAAGGACCACCGCGACAGCATCGACCGGCTGGACGCGATCCTCGTCTATACCTTGGGCGAGCGGTTCAAGCACACCCAATCCGTCGGCCGTCTCAAGGCCGAGCATCAGCTTCCCCCGTCCGATCCCGCGCGCGAAGCCGCGCAGATCGCGCGTCTGGAGGATTTGGCAAATCAGGCCGATCTGGACCCCGAGTTTGCCAAGAAGTTCCTGAACTTCATCATCGCTGAAGTCATTCAGCATCACAAACAGCAGCAACCGTAATCAAATCCACCCCAAAACCCTACCAAACCCCAAGGAGACACCCCCATGGCCATGAAAATTCGCCTCGCCCGCGGCGGCAGCAAAAAGCGCCCCCATTATTCCATCGTCGCAGCCGACAGCCGCATGCCCCGCGACGGCCGCTTCATCGAAAAGCTCGGCACGTATAACCCGCTTCTGCCCAAGGACAGCGAAGAGCGCGTCAAGATGGACATCGAGCGCGTTCAGGCGTGGCTCGACAAGGGCGCGCAGCCGACCGACCGTGTCGCCCGCATGCTCGAAGCCGCAGGCGCACGCCCCAAGGCCGAGCGCGCGAACCTGAAGAAGGGCACGCCCGGCAAAAAGGCACAGGACCGCGCAGAAGAGCGCGCAGCCAAGGCCGCCGCGATCGAGGAGGCCAAGAACGCCCCCGCCGAAGCGCCTGCCGAAGAGGCCGCAGCCGAAGAGTAAGCCAGGGGAGCGTGCTGGAATGTCTCAGTTTTCCGAAGACTTCCAGGCGGAACTGGCCGATCTGATGCGCTGGCGGCGCGATGTGCGCCGCTTTCGCACGGATCCCGTGGACGAGGCAGTGCAAACGCGCTGCCTCGACGCGTTTCACATGGCCCCTTCCGTGGGGTTGAGCGAGCCTTGGCGCATCGTCGATGTGGCCAGCGATGCCGCCCGTGCCGCCGCGCGCGCAAATTTCGAGGCGGCCAACGCCGATGCGCTGGCCGGCTACGAGGGCGAGCGCGCGCAGACCTACGGCACGTTGAAGCTGTCGGGGATGCGCGACGCGCCGGTGCAACTGGCCGTCTATTGCGACGAGGATACGCCCAAGGGCGCGGGCCTCGGTGCTGCGACCATGCCCGAGATGCGGCGCTATTCGGTCGTCGGAGCCATCACGCATTACTGGCTGGCCGCGCGCGCGCAGGGCCTTGGCGTCGGCTGGGTGTCGATCCTCGATCCCGCGCGGCTTTCGCGTGATCTGGACGTGCCAGAGGCTTGGGGCCTGGTGGCCTATCTGTGCATCGGCTGGCCCGAAGCCGACAGCCTGACACCCGAGTTGCAGGCCGCCGGGTGGGAGACGCGGCAAACGCCCGCCGCGCCGATCCGGCGCTAGGGCCATGCTGCGCAAACCGATTTTCTGGGCGCTGCTCTTTCTTGCCGGATGGGGCTATGCCAAATATCAACACGCGCAGGACTGCGCAGCAGCAGGTGGGCAGGTGGTGCGCGGCCTCTGCCGGGGAGAGACGAGATGAGCGAACACGAGGACATGATCTGCATCGGGGCCATCGCCGGCTCCTTTGGGGTGCGCGGCGAGGTCCGCCTCAAGAGTTTTGCGGCCATCCCCGAGGATATCGCCGCTTACGGCGCGCTGACGCCTGAAGGCGGCGGGGCGCAGCACAGCGTTACCCTGACCGGCCAGACCAAGGGGGGCTTCACCGCGCGCCTGTCGGGTATCACCACCAAGGAAGACGCCGACGCGCTGCGCGGCGTGCGCCTGATGATCGCCCGCTCCAAGCTGCCCAGCCTGCCCGATGACGAATATTATCACGCCGATCTGGTGGGCCTTGCGGTGCATGACACCGGCGGCGCGCTGCTTGGTGAGGTCAAGACCGTGTTGAACCACGGCGCGTCGGACCTGCTGGAAATCGCCGTGCCCGGCACGCCCGAGACCGTGCTGCTTCCCTTCACGCAGGCGTCGGTGCCGACGGTCGATCTTGCTGGTCGCCGCATCGTGGCCGACCCACCCGAGGGGCTCTTTCCCGAAGACTGAGATCAATGGAACCCTACGCCCCGGTCCGGGGTTTGCGCGATACAGGTCGGCATCCCGGCCATCACGCGAAAGGTGTTCCGATGATCGAATGGATTCTCATACTTCTGGCCATTGCGGCCATTGCCGCCCTTCTGGGCTTCAACAGCCTGTCGGGTCTGGCGCTTACCGGTGCCAAGGTGCTGATCGTTGTGGCGCTGGTCCTGTTCTTGCTGGTGCTTTTCGGTATCATCGCGCTGGCCTAACGCGCTTCGCGAAAGGACGTAAGCTGGACCAAGGCACGGTCCGCCATGGCGCGCGCGCTTGCCAAGGCGGCCGCGCGCGCGCTATGGCCAGCGCATGTCGAGCCCATCCATCCCCCCGGAGCGGTCCCATGGCCGCAAATCCGTAACACTGAGCGCCGCCCCGCGCGATCTGCTGGACGGCCCGCAGCGCCTTGCACGGGCGTGGCGTGTGCAGGTCATCACACTCCTACCCCAAGCCTTCCCCGGAATTCTGGGCGAAAGCCTGACGGGCCGCGCGCTGCAGGACGGTCTTTGGGAACTTGAGGCGCTTGATCTGCGCCAGCACGGCATCGGCAAGCACCGCAATGTCGACGACACGCCCGCAGGCGGCGGCGCCGGTATGGTCCTGCGCGCCGACGTGATGGGCGCCGCAATCGAGGCGGCGCAGGCGCGGGCCGCGCCCGGCAGCCCCCTGATCTATCTCAGCCCACGGGGCCGCCGGTTTGACCAGCAGATGGCGCGGGATCTGGCAGCCGGGCCGGGCATGACCCTGATCTGTGGCCGGTTCGAGGGGCTGGACCAGCGCGTGATCGATCATTTCGGCGCCATCGAGGTTTCCTTGGGCGATTTCGTCATGACCGGCGGCGAGATCGCGGCGCAGGCGATGATCGACGCCGCGTTGCGCCTGCGCCCCGGCATTCTGGGAAACGAGGCGAGCGCGGTGGAGGAAAGCCATTCCAGCGGCCTTCTGGAGCATCCGCAGTATACCCGCCCCGCCGAATGGCAGGGCAGCACGATCCCGGGCGTGCTGACCTCGGGCAATCATGGCGCCATCGCCGCGTGGCGTCAGGCCGAGGCCGAGCGGATCACGCGCGAAAGGCGCCCGGATATGTGGGATCGTTACGCGAAGTGACGCCGCGCCGCTTGCAATAGACGCCCATCTGTCTTAAAGCCCGCGCAACCCGTCCCGGCACAGCCCGAGTCGGGAGCCTCAGGGTATGCCTTTGCCAGATGTTCCTCGCATTCGGGCCAGCACCACCCCAAGGCGCAGCGTAGATAATGACGATCCGATCTGGGGCGGACTTCTGACATCTGGTCAGAGGGATCCGGTCAAGGGCCACCAGCTCTCGGGGCGCGAAACACTTTGTGGACAAAAACCGCAAGCAAACCCAGGAGTTCAGCGATGAACATTATCGCTCAGATCGAAGCGGAACAGATTGCCGAGCTTGGCAAGACCATTCCCGATTTCAAGGCCGGCGACACCGTGCGCGTCGGCTTCAAGGTGACAGAAGGCACGCGCACCCGCGTTCAGGCCTTCGAGGGCGTCTGCATCAGCCGCAAGAACGGCGAAGGCATCGCCGGTTCGTTCACCGTGCGCAAGATTTCGTTTGGCGAAGGCGTGGAGCGTATGTTCCCCCTCTATTCGACCAACATCGACAGCATCGAAGTGGTGCGCCGTGGCCGTGTCCGCCGCGCCAAGCTGTATTACCTGCGCGCGCGTCGCGGCAAGTCCGCCCGTATCGCAGAAGACACCACCTACAAGCCCAAGAAAGCGTAAGGACCGGTTCGATGAAAAAAGACATCCACCCCGATTATCACGAGATCAACGTCAAGATGACCGACGGCACGATCCTGAAAATGCGCTCGACCTATGGCAAGGAAGGCGATCAGCTGTCGCTGGACATCGACCCCACCGTCCACCCCGCGTGGACCGGAAGCTCGGGCCGTCTGATGGACTCCGGTGGCCGCGTGTCCAAGTTCAAGAAGAAGTACGAAGGTCTGGGCTTCTAAGCCACTTGACCTTTGCCATTTTCCGAAGGCGCCGCCCCGCATGGGGCGGCGTTTTTCGTTGGGGCGTTTTTCGTTGGGGCACGGCCCAGCGCTCTGGATCACGCGCGGCGTGGGCACTATATGCCGCGCCATGGACCACAAAGCCTTCATAGCCCAGCTTGCGCCCGAAACGCTGGCAACACTCAACACCACGGAAAATGCCGCTGGCCTGCGCCATCTTGCGGGCCATGTCGCGTTGATCGCTGTGCTGGCTCTCTGGATCGCCCAAGGCTGGCCGCTTTGGCAGGTGGCCCTGATCGCGCAGGGCATCGCCATCTGCTTTCTCTTCACGCTCGAGCATGAGGCGACGCACAAGACACCCTTCAGATCTGCGGTGCTGAACGAATGGGTCGGGCGCGTCTGCGGCGTGCTGATACTGCTTCCGTTCGAGTGGTTTCGCTATTTTCATCTTGCCCACCACCGGCACACCAACGACCCCCAGAAGGATCCCGAGCTGGCCTCGCCCAAGCCCGAAACATGGGCGCAGTATGTGCGCCACGTCTCGGGCCTGCCCTACTGGGCGTCGATGGCGCGTATTACGCTGGATTGTGCGCGGGGCCGGATGGATGCGGCCTATATCCCCAGCCGCGCCCACCCCCGCATCATCCGCGAGGCGCGCGTGATGCTGGTGATCTACGCCGCGGCCGCCATCAGTCTTGCCGTTACGCCGCTTCTGGTCTGGATCTGGCTCTTGCCCGCGCTGCTGGGGCAGCCCTTCTTGCGGCTCTATCTGATGGCCGAACATGGGCGGTGCCCCATGGTGTCCGACATGCTGCAAAACACGCGGACCACGCGCACGAACCGCATCGTCCGGTTCCTTGCCTGGAACATGCCCTATCATACCGAGCATCACGCGATCCCGACCGTCCCCTTTCACCGGCTGCCTGCGCTGCACAAAGAGATGCAGGGCCATCATGGCGTGCTGGAGGATGGCTATGCCGGCTTTACGGCCCGGACGGTGCGCGATCTGCGCTAAGGCTTGCGCGCAAAAGGGATGCGCGGTAACTCGCAGGCCATGCTGACTGACCGATAGGTGCCCCGATGGACGATCTGCGCGACAAATACATTCAGGCCATTGCCGGTGCCGCCGATGAGGCGACGCTGGAGGATCTGCGCCTGAAGGCCATCGGCAAGAAGGGCGAGATCAGCCTTGCCATGCGCGAGCTGGGCAAGATGACCGCCGAAGAGCGCCAAAGCGCCGGGCCCAAGCTGAACGCCCTGAAGGACGAGATCACCTCGGCCCTGGCCGCTAAGAAGGAGGCATTGGGCGATGCCGCGCTGGACGAGCGTCTGCGCGGCGAATGGCTGGACGTCACGCTGCCCGCGCGGGCGCAGCGGCAGGGTACGATCCACCCGATCAGCCAGGTCACCGAAGAGGTCACCGCGATCTTTGCCGACATGGGCTTTGCCGTGGCCGAAGGGCCGCAGATCGAAAGCGATTGGTTCAATTTCGACGCGCTGAACATTCCGGGCCACCATCCCGCCCGCGCCGAGATGGACACCTTCTACACCCATCGCGGCCCCGGCGACGAGCGCCCGCCCCATGTGCTGCGCACCCATACCAGCCCCGTGCAGATCCGCGCGATGCAGGCTCAGGGCGCGCCCATCCGCGTGATCGCACCGGGCCGCGTCTATCGCGCCGATTACGACATGACGCATACGCCCATGTTCCACCAGATCGAGGGGCTTGCCATCGACAAGGACATCTCGATGGCGAACCTGAAATGGGTTCTGGAAGAATTCGTCAAGGCGTTCTTCGAGGTCGACGATGTCGAGCTGCGCTTCCGCGCGTCGCACTTCCCGTTCACCGAGCCGTCGGCCGAGGTCGACATCCGCTGCTCGTGGGAGGGCGGCACGTTGAAGGTGGGTGAGGGCGACGACTGGCTCGAAATCCTGGGTAGCGGCATGGTGCATCCCAAGGTGCTGGAGGCCGGAAACATCGACCCGAACGAATGGCAGGGCTTTGCCTTCGGCATGGGCATCGACCGGATCGCAATGCTGAAATACGGCATCCCGGATCTGCGGGCGTTTTTTGATTCAGATTTGCGGTGGCTGCGGCATTACGGGTTTGCTGCGCTGGATGTGCCGACGTTGAGGGGTGGATTGAGTAGGTGATTACCGAGAAATCGCTTTTACTATTTCTTCGGAAAGTGCAGGCGGCGCCCAATATTCCGACAATCATTTTTTCAACACTTATCTCGTTGGCGGGCGCGTGGGCAATCTACCTTTGGGGTCCCACGCCGTAGGTTGAATCTGACGTTCCACCGCACCACACCATGACCATCGGTAGTGCGGCAAGAGCCCCCACGCCTTGCCCAAGCCGGACGAGCGCCTTCGGCTTGATTCCGGACGGGGGAGGCGCTCTGTCAAACTCCTTTCTTCGACTTGATTTCGGAGGTTTCAGCGCTTTGAATTGAAGGCAAAGTCAGAGGAGCCACGCCATGCGCCTGTTTCAGCACCACAATCGCCAGGATTCAGCCGAGAGCCGCCGCGTCTATGCGATGTTCGAGCTGGCCTATACGATCACAGACTTCACTGCCGCGAGCGCATTCCTCATCGGCTCCATCCTCTTTTTCTGGGCCGAATACGAGACCGCCGCGATCTGGCTGTTCGTCATCGGCTCGTTCTGCTTTTGCCTCAAGCCGACGTTACGCCTCATCCGCGAGATCAAGTTGCTGAAAATGGGTGACACCGATGATCTGGCCAAGCGCTATCAGGGGTAAGCGGCCTTTCCCCCCAGCCCCTTCTGCGCTATGCGAGGCGCGACCCCAATGACCTGCGGATGACGGCACATGAAATTCACGATCTCCTGGCTCAAGGACCATCTCGATACATCGGCCACGGTCGATGAGATCACATATGCGCTGACCGATCTGGGCCTCGAGGTGGAGGGGGTGACGAACCCCGCCGCGCGGCTGGCCGATTTCACGCTGGGCTATGTCACCCATGCCGAGCAGCATCCCGATGCCGACCGCCTGCGCGTTTGCCGCGTGGCCACCGGCGAGGGCGAGTTGCAGATCATCTGCGGCGCGCCCAATGCGCGGCAGGGGATCACCGTGGTCGTGGCCAAGCCCGGCGTCTATGTGCCGGGTATCGACACCACCATCGGCGTCGGCAAGATCCGCGGCATCGAGAGCCATGGCATGATGTGCTCGGAGCGCGAGATGGAGCTGTCCGAGGAACATGACGGCATCATCGAGCTCAGCTCGGGCGAGGTGGGCATGCGTTACATCGACTGGCTGGCGTTGCATGATCCGGCCAAGGTCGATCCAGTGATCGAGATCGCCATCACCCCCAACCGCCCCGATGCGCTGGGTGTGCGCGGCATCGCGCGGGATTTGGCCGCGCGCGGTCTGGGCACGATGAAGAACGCGCCGCACGCCCATGTCGAGGGCGCATTCCCCTGCCCCATTCAGGTAAGCATCGACGAGGATACGGCGCAAAACGGCTGCGAGGTCTTTGCTGGGCGGCTGATCCGTGGCGTCAAGAACGGGCCCAGCCCCGCGTGGCTACAGGACCGCCTGCGCGCCATCGGATTGCGCCCGATCTCGGCGCTGGTCGATGTGACGAACTTCTTTACCTTCGACCGCAACCGGCCCCTGCACGTCTTTGATGCGGGCAAGGTCACGGGCGATCTGCGCATCCACCGCACCAAGGGCGGCGAGACGCTGATGGGTCTGGACGAAAAGGAATACACCTTCTCGCCTGGGCAGGTGGTGATTTCGGACGACACCGGCATCGAGAGCATTGGCGGCATCATGGGCGGCCTTGCCACAGGCTGCACCGAGGAGACCACCGATGTCTTTCTCGAGGCTGCTGTCTGGGACAACGTGCAGATCGCCGCGACGGGACGCGCGCTGAAAATCAACTCGGACGCGCGCTACCGCAACGAGCGCGGGATTGATCCTGCCTTCAACATGGAAGCGGTAGACCTTGCCGCGCAGATGATCATGGATCTTTGCGGCGGCACGCCCTCGAATCTGGTCAAGGCAGGCAAGGTGCCGGACACGCGCCGCGCCTATCGGCTGGTCCCGGCGCGGGTGCAGTCGCTGGTCGGCATGGAGATTCCCGAAGCCGAGCAGCGCCAGACTCTGACGGCGCTTGGCTTTCGCCTCGAAGGCGACTTGGCCACCGTGCCCAGCTGGCGGCCCGACGTTCTGGGCGAGGCGGATCTGGTCGAAGAGGTCGCGCGCGTCGCCTCCCTGACCAAGCTGCAGGGGCGCCCCCTGCCCCGGATGCAGGCAGGTGTGCCCGCCCCGATCCTGTCGCCCGCACAAAAGCGCGAGCAAATCGCGCGGCGCACGGCGGCGGCGCTGGGCTATAACGAGTGCGTCACCTACAGCTTCATCGACCATGCCTCGGCCACGCTCTTTGGCGGCGGCGACGATGCCACGATGCTGGCCAACCCGATCAGCAGCGAGATGAGCCATATGCGCCCCGCGCTGCTGCCCGGCCTCTTGCAAGCTGCGGCGCGCAACCAGTCGCGCGGCATTTCGGATATGGCGCTGTTCGAGGTCGGTCACGCCTTCCATGGCGGCGAGCCGGGCGAGCAGCACTTGCAGGTCGCGGGCGTCCTTCTGGGCCGCACCGGGCCCAAGGATGTGCACGGCAGCGCCCGCGCGGTCGACCTTTACGATGCCAAGGCGGATGCCGAGGCGATCCTGTCGGCCATCGGCGCGCCGGCCAAGGTGCAGATCCTGCGCGGGGCGCGCGAGTGGTGGCATCCGGGCCGCCATGGCATGATCTGCCTTGGCCCGAAAAAGGTGCTGGGCGTCTTTGGCGAGCTGCATCCGAAAACCCTGCGCGCGCTGGGGATCAAGGGCAACGCCATGGCCTTTACCCTGTGGCCCGCCGAGATCCCCCTGCCGCGCAACGCCACCGCCAACCGGGGCGCGGCGCAGATGCACGGGCTGCAAGCGGTCGAGCGCGACTTTGCCTTCGTCGTCGATGCGGATGTCGAGGCGCTGACGCTGGTCAACGCGGCCGCCGGCGCGGACAAGGCATTGATCGAGGATGTGCGCGTCTTTGATGAATTCATCGGCGGCAGCCTTGGCGAGGGACGCAAGTCGCTGGCCATCACCGTGCGGCTCCAACCCATCGACGCCACCCTAAAGGAAGCCGATATCGAGGCCGTCTCGGCCAAGATCGTCGACAAGGTCGCACGCGCGACCGGCGGCACCCTGCGCAGCTAAGCAAGGAGGAACGACATGCTGAACGTCTATCTCAGCGGCGAAATTCACACCGACTGGCGCGACCAGATTGAGGCGGGCGCGGAAGGGCTGCATGTGCATTTCAGCGCACCTGTGACCGATCATGGCGCCAGCGATGATTGCGGCGTCGCCATTCTGGGCGCCGAGGACAGCAAGTTCTGGCACGATCACAAGGGCGCCAAGCTGAACGCCATCCGCACGCGCATGGGGATCGAGGAGGCCGATGTCGTCGTCGTGCGCTTTGGCGACAAGTACAAGCAGTGGAACGCGGCGTTTGACGCCGGCTATGCCGCTGCCTTGGGCAAGTCACTGATCATCCTGCAACCGGCCGAGCACGATCATGCCCTCAAGGAGGTGGACGCCGCCGCACTGGCGGTTGCGCGCACTCCGGACGAAGTGGTGCAGATCCTGCGCTATGTGCTGGAGGGCACGCTGCCCAAGTGATTGCAGCGCCTTGGCGCTGACATGATCCAGACAATTAAAAAATGGAATCGGCCCCGTGCTCCAATGTGCTAAAGTCTTTGCGCAGCCGCGCGAGATGGGCCGCACAACTTGGGATTTAGGGACAATTATGTTAGGCGAATTCAAAGACTTCATTGCCAAGGGCAATGTCATGGACATGGCTGTCGGCATCATCGTTGGCGCGGCCTTTACTGCCATCGTGACATCAATGGTCGGTGACATCATAAACCCGATCATCGGGCTTTTTACGGGCGGCATCGATTTCACCAACAACTACGCCGTTCTGGCGGGTGACGTGCCAGCGGGCGCATCGCTCGACGCGGCGCGCGAAGCGGGGGCCTCCGTCTTTGCCTATGGTGCGTTCATCATGGCGGTCATCAATTTTCTGATTATCGCCTTCGTCGTTTTCATGTTGGTCAAATACGTCAACAAGGTCAAATCCTTGGCCGAGAAGCCCGACGAGGTCGCGCCCGAGGTCCACACCGGGCCGTCCGAGAAGGACATCCTGATCGAGATCCGCGACGCCCTGCGCACCCGCTGAGCGATATACCCTCATTTCAAAAGGCCCCGGAGCGACCGGGGCCTTTCGTCATTGGTCCGACGCTGTTGCGCTCCCAATGTGGTCGCGGGGCAGGCTGGCGATCTTCCGGCCCTCCCTCAGTCGACGACCCGGCAGGTCAGGTTGATCCGTCCTCCGCCGCTGAGCAGGCTGGACGAGCCAAAGCGGATCCTGTCCACCCCGTGATGCACGAGGCGCGCGTCGCCTCCCATCACCACCACATCACCCGAGTGCAGCCAGTGCGACACCGTGCTGCCGCCCCGCGCGACATTGCCGATGCGCAAGAGCCCGTCATCGCCCAGCGAGATCGACAGCACCGGCCATTTGAAATCCGCCTCGTCGCGGTCCTGATGCAGGCCCATGCGCGCGCCTTCGCCATAATAGTTGATGAGGCAACAATCGGGATCGCGCACATCGCTGACCAGATCGCGCCAGATGCCCAGCACCGCCTGCGGTATCGCGGGCCACGCCTGCCCGTCCGGGTGCGTGGACGCATAGCGATAGCCTGCCCGGTCCGATATCCAGCCATAGCGGCCCGCCGATGTCATGCGCACGCTCATCGCGCGCCCCATGGGGGTCATCGGCGAAAAAAGCGGCGCTGCCGCGACCACGGCGCGCAGCGCCTCCACCAGCGCGGCCTGCGCGCCCGCGTCTATGTAACCCGGGAAAATTCGAAATCCGCGCAGCTCCAGTTCGGTCATATCGCGCCCTCGCACGGCTTTTTTGATGAAATTCTGCAAATTGCCTCACGCCGCACCGCTTGCAGGGCGTTTGCGCCCTCCCTATATACGCCCAGAAGCAGAGGCCAGCAAACGCGGGCCATGCCTTTCATAACCGGGGGTAGGTGCCGAAACGGGCCTGTTCCCGCCATATCGCCTGAAGAGAAAGGGATGTAATCCATGTCCAAAGTCATTGGTATCGACCTCGGAACCACCAACAGCTGCATCGCCATCATGGATGGCCAGACTGCACGCGTGATCGAAAACTCCGAAGGGGCGCGCACGACGCCCTCGATCGTCGCCTTCACCGAGAATGAGCGTCTCGTCGGTCAGCCCGCCAAGCGGCAGGCCGTCACGAACCCCGAAAACACCGTATTTGGCGTCAAGCGCCTGATCGGCCGCCGCGCCGATGACAGCCATCTGGCCAAAGACAACAAGAACATGCCCTTCAAGGTCGTCGATGGCGGCAATGGCGACGCATGGGTCGAGGCGCGCGGCGAGAAATACTCCCCCAGCCAGATCAGCGCGTTCATCCTGGGCAAGATGAAGGAAACCGCCGAGAGCTATCTGGGCGAGGAAGTCACGCAGGCCGTCATCACCGTGCCCGCCTATTTCAACGACCAGCAGCGCCAGGCCACCAAGGACGCGGGCAAGATCGCGGGCCTCGAAGTGCTGCGCATCGTGAACGAGCCGACGGCAGCCGCGCTGGCCTATGGCCTCGACAAAAAGGATGAGCAGACGATCGCGGTCTATGACCTCGGCGGCGGCACATTCGACGTCACGATCCTCGAAATGGCCGAAGGCTTCTTTGAGGTGAAGGCCACCAATGGTGACACCTTCCTCGGTGGCGAAGATTTCGACATGCGGATCGTCAACTACCTGGCCGGCGAGTTCAAGAAAGAGCACCAGGTCGACCTGACGCAGGACAAGATGGCCCTGCAGCGCCTGAAAGAGGCGGCTGAAAAGGCCAAGATCGAGCTTTCAAGCTCGAGCCAGACCGAGATCAACCAGCCGTTCATCTCGATGTCCTCAAGTGGCCAGCCGCTGCACATGGTCATGAAACTGACCCGTGCCAAGCTGGAATCGCTGGTCAGCGACCTGATCAAGGCATCGCTCAAGCCGTGCCAAGCCGCGCTCAAGGACGCCGGCCTGACAGCCAACGACATCGACGAGGTCGTTCTGGTTGGCGGCATGACGCGTATGCCCAAGGTGATCGAAGAGGTGACCAAGCTCTTTGGCAAGGAGCCGAACAAGGGTGTGAACCCCGATGAGGTCGTCGCGATGGGCGCGGCCATTCAGGCGGCCGTTCTGCAAGGCGACATCAAGGACGTCGTGCTGCTGGATGTCACGCCCCTGTCGCTGGGCATCGAGACGCTGGGCGGTGTCTTTACCCGCCTGATCGACCGCAACACGACGATCCCGACGAACAAGAGCCAGGTCTTCTCGACCGCCGAAGACAACCAGAACGCCGTGACGATCCGCGTGTTCCAGGGCGAGCGTGAGATGGCCGCCGACAACAAGATGCTGGGCCAGTTCAATCTGGAAAACATCCCGCCCGCACCGCGCGGCATGCCCCAGATCGAAGTGACCTTCGACATCGACACCAACGGCATCGTATCGGTTTCGGCCAAGGACAAGGGCACGAACAAAGAGCACAAGATCACGATCCAGGCGTCGGGTGGCCTCAGCGAAGAGGACATCGAAAAGATGGTCAAGGACGCAGAGGAGAACGCGGACGCCGACAAGGCCCGCCGCGAGCTGGTCGAGGCGCGCAACCAGGCAGAAAGCCTGATCGACTCGACCGAGCGCTCGATGGAAGAGCATTCGGACAAGGTGGACCCCACCACGATCGAGGCTATCGAACTGGCGATTTCTTCGCTCAAGGAAGACCTTGAGAAGGATGACGCGGCCAAGATCAAGTCCGGCATCCAGAATGTCTCGGAAGCCGCGATGAAGCTGGGTGAGGCGATCTACAAGGCTAGCCAGTCGGAAGAAGACGGCAGCCCGGCAGGCGCCGATGAGGCTGGCGGCTCGGGCGATGACGACGTCGTCGACGCCGACTTCGAGGACCTTGACGACGACAAGCGCGCGTGATGCGCCGCTGAGAAACCTTCGGGCCGGTCTTTAGGGCCGGCCCGTTTCGTTTCAGGTTTAGGAGGGTCCGAATGGCCAAACGCGATTATTACGAGGTTCTGGGCGTCGCGCGCGGGGCCTCGGCAGATGAAATCAAGAAGGCATACCGTCAAAAGGCGCGTGCGCTGCACCCCGACAGCAACAAGGACAATCCCAACGCCGAGACGCAGTTCAAGGAAGTGGGCGAAGCCTACGACGTGTTGAAAGACGGCGAGAAGAAAGCTGCCTATGACCGTTTCGGCCACGCTGCCTTCGAAGGTGGCATGGGCGGCGGTGGCGGCGGCGGACGGGGCGGCCACCCCGGCGCGCAAGGGCAAGGCGATTTCGCCAGTGCCTTTTCCGATGTGTTCGATGACCTCTTTGGGGATTTCATGGGCGCACGGGGCGGCGGCGGGCGGCAACGCGCCGCGCGCGGGTCTGACCTGCGCTACAACATGCGCGTCACGCTCGAAGAAGCCTACAGGGGCCTTCAAAAGACCATCAATGTGCCCACGTCGGTGCAATGCACGTCCTGCGATGGATCGGGGGCCGAGGGCGGTGCCGAGCCGACGACGTGCCCCACCTGTTCGGGCATGGGCAAGGTGCGCGCACAGCAAGGCTTCTTTACCGTCGAGCGGACGTGTCCGACCTGCTCGGGCATGGGCCAGATCGTTCAAAACCCCTGCAAGGCCTGCGGTGGCCAGGGCCGCGTCGAAAAAGACCGCGCGCTGAGCGTCAACATCCCAGCGGGTGTCGAGACCGGCACGCGCATTCGCTTGTCGGGCGAAGGCGAGGCGGGGATGCGCGGCGGGCCTCCCGGCGATCTCTACATCTTTATCGAAGTGGCCAAGCATCCCCTCTTCGAGCGCGAAGAGACCAACCTTTATTGCAACGTGCCGGTCTCGATGATCAGCGCAGCGATTGGCGGCGACATCGAGGTGCCCACCATCGACGGCGGCCGCAGCAAGGTTAAGATCCCCGAGGGCAGCCAGTCGGGCCGCCAGATGCGCCTGCGTGGCAAGGGGATGCCCGCGCTGCGGGGCGGTGGCTTTGGCGATATGTTCATCGAACTGGCAGTCGAGACGCCCGTCAATCTGACCTCCAAGCAAAAGGATCTCTTGCGCGAATTCGAGGCGCTGTCCGAGGACAACAACCCCGAGAGCAAGACGTTCTTCAAGTCGGTCAAGTCGTTCTGGGACAGCATGAAGGGCTGATCCGGGCCTGATTTCCGTGCGTGTTACCAAGAGGCCCCGCCATATGTATGGCGGGGCCTCTTTTGCGTTCAGCGATAATCGTAGAGAAGTTTCTCCAACTCGCGCCGTTCGCGGCGCGCACGCAGCTGCCGCGTCGATATCCGCTCGGGGTCGAGCTTGGTCCACCCATCCCGCGTCTCGAGAACGAAGCGCCGCGTCGCCCCGACAGACAGATCATCCGCGCCATAGGCCGCGATGACGGTCAGCTTCAGCCCGTCAAAACGCTCGCTGACGTTTTCCTCGGACTCGCCCAAAGCACGCGCGCAGCGCGCCATGAGCGCCGAGAATTTCCCGATGTCCATAAACTCACCCGACTCCAGCGGGCCCTGATTGGTTGCCTCACTGCTCTTGCTGACCTCACCGACTTCATATGAATCTAGATCCGAGATTTCAGCTGACATGCTGGTGCCGCCCTTCTCCAGCGTGCCGATGATGCTGATGACATACAGCGGCTCGGCGCCCATGTTCGAGATCAGGCACCGCGCGTCTGTTCCGCGCCCCGCCCCGCGATTGATCAGGATACGCGTGCGCCGCTGGCGCCGAAACGACAGGAACAAGAGCTGGAAGTATCCGACCCATACAAAAACGGTCACAACGCTGATGACGACGTTCAGCCCCGCGCTGTTTTCTGCAATCCATTCCCACATACGGGCTGCGTCCTTTCTAGATTCCGTTGCGTTTGCAGAACAACCAGCCGCCGTGGCCCAAGTTCCGACCCCTCAGACCTCCCGGCGCCCTTTCATATTGCCAAGGCGCGTTATACTGTGATTCAAACGCTCCGAGCCGAGGGCGTGGGCAAGGGACTTGGGACATGGCGCATATAATCGTCGTCGGAAACGAAAAGGGCGGCGCGGGCAAATCGACTGTGTCGATGCACGTTGCCACGGCCCTCGCGCGGCTGGGCAAAACCGTGAGCACGCTGGATCTGGATCTGCGGCAAAAAACGTTCGGCCGCTACGCCGAAAACCGCAAAACCTATCTGGCCAAGGCAGGTCTCAGCCTGCCCAGCCCCTATTATCACGACCTGCCCGAGGTCGATCAAAGCGCGCTGACACCGGGCGAGAACATCTATGACCGCCGGCTGTCCGAGGCGGTCGCATCGCTGGAGCCTGACAGCGATTTCATCGTGATCGATTGCCCAGGCTCGCACACGCGGCTGAGCCAGGTGGCGCATAGCCTTGCCGATACACTCATCACGCCGCTCAATGACAGTTTCGTCGATTTTGATCTGCTGGCCCATGTCGACGGCGACGGCCGCAAGATCCTGCGACCTTCAGTCTATTCCGAGATGGTCTGGAACGCGCGCCAATTGCGCGCGCAAGCCGGGCTGAAACCCATTGACTGGATCGTCGTGCGCAACCGCGTTGGCGCCCAAGCGATGGTGAACAAAGAGAAAATGGGCGCGGCCCTCGACAATCTGGCCAAGCGCATCGGCTTTCGCGTTGCGCCCGGCTTTAACGAGCGGGTGATCTTTCGCGAGCTCTTTCCGCGCGGCCTGACCCTGCTGGATCTCAAGGATGTGGGCGTCAAGCAGCTGAACATCTCGAACATCGCGGCGCGGCAAGAGCTGCGCGATCTTATCGCGGCACTGAAACTTCCGGGGGTCGAGGCGACGTTCTGATGCGCCTGCGCCTCAGGGCGATGACATTCGACACCAAGAGCGCCCCGATCACAAGCGCCCCACCAAAAATCGCCCAAGGGCCGGGGTCTTCGCCGATCAGCGCCCAGACAAGCAGTGGCGCCAGCACGGATTCGAGCAAGATCAGGAGCGACACCTCCGCCGAGGACAGATAGCGCGGACCCAGCGTCAGAAGGCAGGTCGACATCGCGATGAAACCGCCATGTGCCAGTATCAAGGGCCACTGGGATGGCATCGCCTGACCCGGCGTGGCCCAGATCATCATGACAAGCGCCGACAGCAGGTATGAGACGGGGATCGCCGGTATCATCGAGGTTGCCCGCACCTTGCGCACAGCCGTCAGCGCAGCGGCAAAGGTAGCCGAAACAGCGAGCGCGATCACATCGCCCTGCCAGCTTGCGACCTCGCTTTCACTGCTGCCATACGCGATGATGCCAAGGCCGGGTAGCACTGCGCCCATCGTCAGGACCATACGCCGGCTGAACGGCTCGCCCAGAAAAATCCGGCTGAAAATCGCGGCAAAGATCGGGATGGATGCAAAGATGAAAACGACATTTGCAACACTGGTCAGCGATATCGCCATCACGAAACCGGGCGCCGTCGTTGCCATCAATAGCGTATAAAGCAACCCGGGCCACCCTGTGCGTGCCACCGCCCGAAACCCGGCAAGCCCCTGAAATACCAGGCATCCCGCCAGGATCAGACTGCCGGAAATACAGGCGCGCCAAAAGGTGATCGTGGCCGGGTCGGCCGCGATCATGCGCACGAAAAGGGAATCGGGGACGATCATCAGCACGCCCAGCGTGGTGATCAAAAGCCCCTTCAGATGCTCGCTCATTAGCGATTTGTTGACGGGAATCGTCCCAATGTAAAGGCGCCCAGCGCATGAGTTTGGCCCGCATAACGAGCGAGGATGAAATGCTCTTTTTTGTTCAGCAGGGGTGGTTGCCATGATGCCGCTGGTCCAGGTCATCTGGCTTGGCCTCTCGGCTGGCCTTTTCGCCATCTGGATCTGCCTGCTAGCCTCGCTTGGCCGGACGATGCGCGGCGGTGCCATATCCTCCGGCAGCGCCCCAGCACACGCCATGAGGGGAGCGCTTTCCCACCCCGCACCGCGCGCAACTCTGGGCCATCTGGCGGGCTTGACGGCCACGTTGCTGACGCTTGCAGGTCTTGGCCTTCTTCTGTGGCCACCCTGAGCCATCTGGAGCGCAATGAGGCGCAGCGCGTTCTTTCAACCGGCGCGCCGCTCTGTCATAATCGCCCAAACTCAAAAAGAGCGAGCAGCGCACCCCATGTCCGACCTTTTGTCCGCCGCCACATCCTCGGGCGACTACGATGCATCCTCGATCCAGGTTCTGGAGGATATGGAGCATGTGCGCCTACGCCCCGGCATGTATATCGGCGGCAAGGATGACCGCGCGCTGCACCATATGGTCGCCGAGATCATCGACAACTCGATGGACGAGGCTGTGGCAGGTCATGCCAGCTGGATCGAGGTGGAGCTGCACGAGAATGGCCATGTGTCCGTGCGTGACAACGGGCGCGGCATCCCAACGGGGCCGCACCCCAAGGACCCCAAGAAGTCCGCGCTCGAGATCATCTTCTGCACGCTGAATGCGGGCGGCAAATTCTCCGGCGACAGCTATCAGACCTCGGGCGGTTTGCACGGTGTCGGCTCTTCGGTGGTGAATGCGCTATCGGACCATTTGCGCGTCGAGGTGGCTCGCAACAAAGAACTCTTTGCGATGGAATTTTCGCGTGGGCTGCCCCAGGGCCCTCTGGAAAAGATCGGCGCCGCCCCCAACCGGCGCGGCACCGCAGTCACCTTTCACCCTGATCCCGAGATCTTCGGCTCGCTCAAGCTGAAGCCCGCGCGCCTTTTCAAGATGGCCCGTTCCAAGGCGTATCTCTTCTCAGGGGTCGAGATCCGCTGGAAGTCCGACATCGACGATGGCGAGACGCCGCGCGAGGCCAAATTCCATTTTCCCGGCGGGTTGTCGGACTACCTGAGCGAGGCAATGGGCGGCGCCACCACCTACGCCGACACGCCCTTCGCAGGGTCCGTCAGCTTTGAGAAGTTCAAGGTGCCGGGCAAGGTGGAATGGGCGATCAACTGGACACCCGCACGCGACGGCTTCATCCAATCCTATTGCAACACCGTCCCCACCCCCGAGGGCGGCACGCATGAGGCCGGTTTCTGGGCCGCCATCCTCAAGGGCATCAAGGCTTATGGCGAGTTGGTGAACGTCAAGAAGGCCGCGACCATCACGCGCGAAGACCTGATGACCGGTGCGGGCGCGCTGGTCAGTTGCTTTGTCCGCGATCCCGAATTTGTCGGCCAGACCAAGGATCGGCTGGCCACCGTCGAGGCGCAGCGCATGGTCGAAAACTCGGTGCGCGATCATTTCGACAATTGGCTGGCCGCCGATACGAAGTCGGCGGGCGGGATCCTCGACTTCCTTGTCCTGCGCGCCGAAGAACGCCTACGCCGGAGGCAGGAAAAGGAAACCCAGCGCAAGACTGCCACCAAGAAATTGCGCCTGCCCGGCAAGCTGGTCGACTGCTCGTCCAACACCCGCGACGGGACCGAGCTATTCATCGTCGAGGGCGATAGTGCGGGCGGTTCGGCCAAGATGGCGCGCGACCGCAGGACGCAAGCCCTGCTGCCCCTGCGCGGCAAGATCCTGAACGTGCTCGGTGCCGCCAGCTCGAAACTGGGCAGCAATCAGGAGATCAGTGATCTCACGCAGGCGCTGGGTGTCGGCCTCGGCTCGAAGTTCAATCTGGACGATCTGCGGTATGACAAGATCATCATCATGACCGATGCCGATGTCGACGGCGCGCATATCGCCGCGCTCCTCATGACGTTCTTCTTCAGCCAGATGCGTCCGATGATTGACGCAGGCCACCTCTATCTCGCCTGCCCGCCGCTTTATCGCCTCAGCCAAGGCGCGCGCCGCGTCTATTGCCTCGATCAGGCCGAGCGGGATCTCTGGATGGAAAAGGGCCTGGGCGGCAAGGGCAAGATCGACGTCAGCCGGTTCAAGGGCCTCGGCGAAATGGACGCCAAGGACCTCAAGGAAACCACCATGAACGCGCAATCCCGCAAGCTGATCCGCGTCACCATCGACGAGGACGAGCCGGGCCAGACCGGCGACCTTGTCGAGCGCCTGATGGGAAAGAAGCCCGAGCTGCGGTTCCAGTATATCCAGGAAAATGCGCGGTTCGTGGAGGAGCTGGATGTTTGAGAGGCGATGCAGCGCCCCATGACCCCCCATCCCTTCACCCTCGCCGGCGCACGTCTCATCGCGCTTCCGTCCGGCGCGCTCTATTGGCCGGATGAAAACCTGCTCTGCGCCTCGGACCTGCACCTTGGCAAGGCAGAGCGGTACGCGCGCCGCAGCGCCGCCTCCCTGCCCCCTTACGAGACGCGCGACACGCTGGCCCGGCTCGACGCCGATCTCGCGGCGACCGGGGCCAAGACGGTGGTCTGCCTCGGCGACAGTTTCGACGACAGCGCCGCTGCGGACGCCCTCAGCACCAACGAAAAGCTCTGGATCACCACGATGCAATCGGGCCGCCGATGGGTCTGGATCGAGGGCAATCACGATCCCGGTCCGGTCGACCTTGGCGGCACGCATCTGGCCGAACTGCCACTGCCGCCGCTCACCTTCCGCCATATCGCGCGCCCCGGCGCCAGCGGCGAGCTCTCGGGCCACTACCACCCAAAGGCGTCCGTCAAGGCGCGCGGGCGCAGCGTCAGCCGCCCCGCCTTCCTCATCGACAGCGATCGCGTGATTTTGCCCGCCTATGGCACCTATACGGGCGGCCTGCGTAGCGACAACGCCGCCCTGTCCGGCCTGATGCGCGCCGAGGCGGTGGCGGTGCTGACCGGGACAGTCGCGCGCGCCATCCCCATGCCTCGCTAAACGTCAAAGGGCCGCCCCCTTATACGGGCGCGGCCCCAGATCTCAGAACTGTGGCAGGCTCAGACCGTCAGCCCCTCGGGCTCATCCAGCCCATTGGCGCGGCAGGCCGCCGTCAGCGTATTGGCCAGCAGGCAGGCAATCGTCATCGGGCCGACACCGCCCGGCACGGGCGTGATGGCACCCGCACGCGCAGCGCAGGTCTCATACTCCACATCGCCCACCAGGCGCGTCTTGCCACCCTCGCCCTCGACGCGGTTGATCCCCACATCTATCACGGTCGCCCCTTCCTTGATCCAGTCGCCAGGCACCATTTCGGGGCGGCCCACAGCGGCAACAACGATATCGGCGCGGCGCACCACATCGGCCAAATCCTTGGTCCGCGAATGCGCGATCGTCACGGTACAGCTGTCACCCAGCAGCAGCTGCGCCATAGGCTTGCCCACGATATTGCTGCGCCCGATCACGACCGCATCAAGACCCGAGAGCGTGCCATGATGATCGCGCAGCATCATCAGACAGCCCAGCGGTGTGCAGGGCACCATGCTCTTCTGCCCCGTCCCCAGCAGGCCCACGTTAGAGATGTGAAACCCGTCCACATCCTTGGCGGGATCGATGGAATTGATGACCAGATCCTCGTCCAGATGCTTGGGAAGCGGCAGCTGCACCAAAATCCCGTGAATGCTCTCATCCTTGTTCAGCTGGTCGATCAGAGCCAGCAGATCCGCCTCGGACGTATCCACATCCAGCTTGTGCTCGACACTCTTCATGCCGACTTCGGTCGTCAGCTTGCCCTTCGAGCGGACGTAGACCTGGCTGGCCGGATCCTCTCCCACCAGCACGACAGCGAGGCCCGGCACCAGATCATGCGCCTCCTTCAGGCGGGCAACATGCGCGCCTACCTTGCCGCGGATCCGGGCTGCAAATGCCTTGCCATCAATCACCTGAGCGGTCATCGCGCTCTCCTTGTCATAGGGGGCGCCGCCCCTGCTTCATCTTGGGTTAAATACTCCCGCGCGGAGCGCGAGGAGCCGCCCGAAGGGCGGCGACCGG
>NZ_JBAPKZ010000002.1:80500-288419 GCF_037083805.1 Roseovarius sp. D0-M9
GGGGCTCGATGCCCCGCGCGCGCCGCCCCTGGACCTTAGAACAGACCTTCGATCTCGCCGCCATCGTTGAGCCGGATCGAAGTTGCGGCGGGGACGCGCGGCAGGCCCGGCATCGTCATGATCTCGCCGCAGACGACGACAACAAATCCCGCTCCGGCGCTCAGGCGCACTTCACGCACAGGCACCGAATGGCCCGTGGGCGCACCGCGGCGGCTTGGGTCGGTGGTAAAGCTGTACTGCGTTTTCGCCATGCAGATCGGCAGGTTGCCGTATCCAGCCTCTTCCCACTGCTTCAGCTGATCGCGGATCTTGCTGTCGGCCACCACGCCATCGGCGTGATAGATGTTCTTGGCGATCGTTTCGATCTTCTCGAAGAGGGACATCTCGTCGGGGTAGATCGGCTTGAAATCCGATACGCCGCTTTCGGCCACTTCGGCGACGCGCGTTGCCAGTTCGGCACTGCCTTCGCTGCCCAGTTCCCAGTGACGCGACAGGATCGCCTCGCTGCCTTGGCCGCTGACGTAGTCCTTGACCGCTTGCACTTCGGCATCGGTATCGTTGACGAAATGGTTGATCGCGACGATCACCGGCACACCAAAGCTCTTGAGGTTGCCGATGTGGCGCCCGAGGTTGGCGCAGCCGCTCTTGACCGCATCCACGTTCTCGGCACCCAGATCCGCCTTGGCGACGCCGCCATTCATCTTCATCGCGCGCACGGTGGCCACCAGCACGACGCAGTCAGGCGCAAGGCCCGCCTTGCGGCACTTGATGTTCATAAACTTCTCGGCACCAAGGTCCGCGCCAAAGCCCGCCTCGGTCACGACGAAATCGGCGATCTTCAAGGCGGTCGTCGTTGCCGTGACCGAGTTGCAGCCATGCGCGATATTGGCGAAGGGGCCGCCATGCACGAAGGCGGGGTTGTTTTCCAGCGTTTGCACAAGGTTCGGCTGCATCGCATCCTTGAGCAGGACGGTCATCGCGCCCTCTGCCTCGATATCGCGGCAGAAGACGGGGCTGCGATCACGGCGATAGGCCACGATCATGGACCCAAGACGCTCTTCGAGGTCCTTGAGGTTCTTGGCAAGGCAGAGGATCGCCATGACTTCGGATGCCACAGTGATGTCGAAACCGGTCTCACGCGGGAAGCCGTTGGAAACGCCGCCCAGTGAGGCCGTGATCTGGCGCAGGGCGCGGTCGTTCATGTCGACCACGCGGCGCCAGACGACGCGGCGGATGTCGATGTCCAGTTCGTTGCCCCAATAGATATGGTTGTCGATCATCGCCGACAGCAGGCTGTGCGCGCTGGTGATCGCGTGGAAATCCCCTGTAAAGTGCAGGTTCATGTCCTCCATCGGCACGACCTGGGCATAGCCGCCGCCCGCGGCGCCACCCTTCATGCCAAAGTTCGGCCCAAGGCTTGCCTCGCGGATACAGACCATCGCCTTCTTGCCAATGGCGTTCAGGCCGTCGCCCAGACCGACAGTCGTCGTCGTCTTGCCCTCGCCTGCGGGCGTGGGGTTGATCGCGGTGACGAGGATCAGCTTGCCGCTCTTGTTGCCCTGAACGCTGTCGATATAGCTTTGCGAGACCTTGGCCTTGTCGTGGCCGTAGGGCAGCAGATGTTCGTTCGGGATGCCCAGCTTGTCACCGATCTCCTGGATCGGCTTTTTCTGTGCGGCGCGCGCAATTTCGATATCGCTCTTGTAGGCCATTAGGATCAGTCCCTCGTTGGTTGCGTCACTCGGCGGCGACGGAAGATTGGGTGTCGGCTTCTACCTTGACGGCAGAAAACTTGAATTCCGGGATCTTGCCATAGGGGTCGATCGCGGGGTTTGTCAGGATGTTCGCCGCCGCCTCGACAAAGGCGAAGGGCAGGAACACCATGTCGGGGGCTATGGCGCGGTCGGAGCGCGCCATGATGCTGATGCTGCCGCGCTTGGTGCTCAGACGCACGTGCTCGCCGGGCTCTACCCCCAGTTTGCGCAGCGTCGAGGGGTGGAGCGAGCAGTTTGCCTCGGGCTCCACCGAGTCCAGAACGCGGCTGCGGCGCGTCATCGAACCGGTGTGCCAATGCTCAAGCTGACGGCCCGTGATCAGGATCATCGGGAAATGCTCATCAGGCACATCGTCGGGCGCGATGACCGATGCCGGCGTAAAGCGCGCGCGACCCTGCGGTCTGGGAAAGCCGTCACCAAAGACGATGGCCTGCCCCGGATCGGTGGGGCTGAGCGACGGGTAGGTCACCGCGCCCTCCGTCTCAAGACGATCCCAAGTGATGTTGTCCAAGCTGCGCATGTTCAACTTCATCTCGGCAAAGATATCGGCGGGGCTGTCATATTTCCAGTTCAGGCCAAGGCGGTTGGCCAGATCGTTCGTGATGCGCCAATCCTCGCGCGCATCGCCAACGGGCGGCACGGCGGCGCGGGCGATCTGCACCTGACGGTTGGTATTCGTGACGGTGCCCGATTTTTCGGCAAAGGCCGACGCGGGCAGGATGATGTCGGCATAATTCGCCGTCTCGGTCAGGAAGATGTCCTGCACCACCAGTGTATCGAGCTTGGCCAGCGCATCGCGTGCATGGTCCACATCGGGGTCGGACATGGCCGGGTTTTCGCCCAGAATATACATCGCCTTGATGTCACCGTCATGGACCGCATCCATGATCTCGGTCACGGTCAGGCCCTTTTCGGCGCTGAAATCCTCCGATTGCCACACCTCGGTAAAGGCGTTTCGCACACCGTCATCCGTGACGCTTTGATAGTCAGGCAGGAAATTCGGGATAAGGCCCGCATCACTGGCGCCCTGCACGTTGTTCTGACCGCGCAAGGGGTGCAGGCCCGCGCCGGGGCGTCCAACCTGCCCGCACATCAGCGCAAGGCTGATCAGGCAGCGCGCGTTGTCGGTGCCGTGAATATGCTGGCTGACGCCCATCCCCCAAAAGATCATCGCGGATTTCGCACCCGCAAAGGTGCGCGCCACGTCGCGCAGCGTCTCGGCGGGAATGCCGCAAATGCCTTCCATCTTTTCAGGGGAGAAGTCGGCCAGATGCGCCTTCTCTGCCTCCCAGTTTTCGGTATAGGCGTCGATATATTGTTGATCGTAGAGTTTTTCCTCGACGATCGTATGCATGATCGCGTTCAGCATACTGACATCCGCGCCGGGGCGGAATTGCAGCATGTGCGACGCAAAACGGCGCAGCCCCACACCGCGCGGATCCATCACGATCAGCTTGCCACCACGCTTGGTGAATTGCTTGAAATAGGTGGCGGCGACGGGGTGGTTTTCGATCGGGTTGCAGCCGATGGCGATGGCCACATCAGCATTCTCGATCTCGTTGAAGGTCGCAGTCACCGCACCCGAGCCAACATTCTCGATCAGCGCCGAGACGGAGGAGGCATGGCACAGCCGCGTGCAGTGATCGACGTTGTTGTGGCGGAAGCCCTGACGGATCAGCTTTTGAAACAGATACGCCTCTTCGTTGGTGCATTTCGCACTGCCAAAGCCCGCGACCTCGCGGCCGCGACCCTTGAGCCGGCTCGCGGCCAGATCCATCGCCTCGTCCCACTCGGCCTCGCGGAAATATTCCTGCCAGTTGCCAGGGTCGACATTCAGGCCCTTGGCCGGCGCATCATCGCGGCGGATGAGCGGCTTGGTCAGGCGGTGGGAGTGGTGGATATAGTCAAAACCAAAGCGCCCCTTGACGCAGAGCCGCCCCTCGTTGGCGGGGCCGTTGATGCCCTCGACATATTTGACCTTGCCGTCCTTGACCTTGAGGTTGATCTGGCAGCCAACACCGCAGAAGGGGCAGATGCTCTTGGTCTCGGTGTCGTAATCGGCGCTGTCCCCGACCTGATTTTCGTCCACGACGGTGGCGGGCATCAGCGCGCCGGTGGGGCAGGCCTGCACGCACTCGCCGCAGGCGACGCAGGTGCTGTCGCCCATGGGATCGTCGAAATCGAATACCGGATAGGCGTTGTGCCCGCGCCCGGCCATGCCGATCACATCGTTGACCTGAACCTCGCGGCAGGCGCGCACGCACAGGCCGCATTGAATGCAGGCATCCAGATTGACGCTCATCGCGACATGGCTGTCATCCAGCAGGGGGATGTGCCCCTCTTCCAGCTTGGGAAAGCGGCTGGAGTCGACGCCCTGCATCGCGGCCATGTCCCACAGGTGGCTGGATTTGTCGTGCGCCACCTCGGGCTTTGGCTGGTCCGCAACCAGCATTTCGATCACCATCTTGCGGGCCTGCTTGGCGCGGGCGGAGTCCGTCTTGACGACCATGCCGTCGGTCGCCTCGCGGATGCAGGAGGCGATCAGGTTACGCTCGCCCTCGACCTCGACCATGCAGGCACGGCAATTGCCATCGGGGCGATAGCCCGGCTGCGGCTTGTGGCAGAGGTTTGGAATGATCAGGCCACGGCCGTGGCTGATTTCCCAGATCGTCTGACCCTTGGGCGCGGTGACCTCGGCGCCATCGAGCGTGAAGGTGACTGTTTCCATCTTGGCTTCGGACATCAGATTTCCTCGGGAAAATGTTTCATCGCAGAGCGGATCGGGTTGGGCGCCGCCTGCCCAAGACCGCAGATCGACGCGTCGGCCATCGCAGTGCACAGCTCGCCCAGAAGATCCTGATCCCATGTGTCGGCCTGCATCAGCTTGACCGCCTTTTCGCAGCCGACCCGGCAGGGGGTGCATTGGCCGCAGCTTTCATCCTCGAAGAACCGTAACATATTCAGCGCTGCGGCGCGCGCACTGTCCTTGTCGCTGAGCACGACTACAGCCGCAGAGCCGATGAAGGTGCCATGCGGTTGCAACGTATCGAAGTCGAGCGGGATATCGTCCATCGACGCGGGCAAGAGGCCCGAGGACGGGCCGCCCGGCTGATACCCTTTGAGGGTGTGACCGTCGAGCATACCGCCCGCCGCCTCGATCACATCGGTGATGGTCGATCCCGCAGGCAAAAGATGCACGCCCGGCGATTTCACACGCCCCGACACCGAATAGCTGCGCAGACCCTTGCGCCCGTTCTTTTCGACATCCGACAGGATCTGGCCACCCTCGCGCAGCACCCGGGCCACCCAGTGCAGCGTCTCGATATTGTTGACCAGCGTTGGCCGGCCAAAGACACCCACCTGCGCCACGAAGGGCGGGCGGTGACGCGGCAGGCCGCGCTTGCCCTCGATGCTCTCGATCATCGCGCTTTCTTCGCCGCAGATGTAGGCGCCTGCGCCGCGGCGCAGCTCAATATAGCCCTCTTGGACTATGCCCGCCGCCTCCAGCGCCGCGATCTCGCGCGCAAGGATTTCCAGCACGGCGGGATATTCGTCACGCATGTAGATAAAGCAGGTTTGCGCCTCGACCGCCCATGCGGCGATCAACATCCCTTCAAGGAAAAGATGCGGCGTCCGCTCAAGATAATAGCGGTCCTTGAACGTGCCCGGCTCGCCCTCATCGCCGTTGACGGCCACATAGCGGGGGCCAGCGGCATCGCGGACGAAACCCCATTTCTTGCCCGAGGGGAAACCAGCCCCGCCAAGACCGCGCAGACCCGAATCAAGCAGTGTTTGCTGGACGGTCTCGAATTTGCCGTTCTTGCGCAGATCGGCCAGCACATCATAGCCGCCATCCGCGCGGTAGGCGTCCAGCGCCTGATATTCGGGGATATGCGCGTGCGTATGGCCGCCCGCGATGGCCGCCTTGACCTTGTCAGGGGTGGCGTGGTCGATATGGGCGTGCCCCAGCTCCAGAACCGGGGCGGTATCGCAGCGGCCCATGCAGGGCGCGCGCAGCACGCGCACCTCGGCAGGGTCCAAACCCTGCTCCAGCGCCGCCTTCAACTCCTGCGCGCCGGCCAATTCGCAGCTAAGCGAATCGCAGACGCGAATGGTCAGTGCGGGGGGCGGTGTCTCGCCCTCCTTCACGACGTCGAAATGCGCGTAAAAGGTCGCGACCTCATACACCTCGGCCATCGAGATCCGCATCTCTTCGGCAAGTGCGCGCAGATGTGCGGCGGACAGGTGGCCGAACTTGTCCTGAATGAGGTGCAGATACTCGATCAGATGGTCACGGCGGATTTCGCGACCGTCCAGCAGGGCACGGACATCGGCCCATGCCGCATCATCCAGTTGGCGCCCCTTGGGCGTCACGCGACCCTTGCCGCGCCCGGATTTCCATACACCGCTACCTTGATCTGCGCCCATGACGACTCCTCACGTTAATTTCCCACTGTTTAATTTATTTTCCCTCCAGTCAACAGAAGCCTGTCAAAAACTGGTGGATAAACGTGGGATCGTGAAACACAAAAGCAGGCCGCGATGCGGCCTGCTGATCTGCATGCGTCACTTTGGGATCAAACTGCGCGCTCTACCATCATCTTCTTGATATTCTGGATGGCTTTGGCGGGGTTCAGACCCTTGGGGCAGGTCTTGGTGCAGTTCATGATGGTGTGGCACCGGTAGAGCTTGAAGGGATCTTCAAGGTCATCGAGGCGCTCGCCAGTATTCTCGTCGCGCGAATCAACGATCCAGCGATAGGCGTGCAAGAGCGCTGCCGGTCCGAGATATTTATCGCCGTTCCACCAGTAGCTGGGGCAGGCCGTCGAACAGCAGGCACACATGATGCACTCGTAAAGCCCGTCCAGCTTTTCACGATCCTCGATCGACTGCTTCCACTCCTTGGCCGGGGCGTTCGTCTCTGTCTCGAGCCATGGCTGAATGCTGGCATGCTGCGCGTAGAAATGGGTGAGGTCGGTGACCAGATCGCGCACCACCGGCATATGCGGCAGCGGATAGATCTTCACGTCGCCCTTGACCTCGTCCAAGCCATAGATGCAGGCCAAGGTGTTGATGCCGCCGACATTCATCGAGCAGCTGCCGCAGATCCCCTCGCGGCAGGACCGGCGAAAGGCCAGGGTGGGGTCGATGTCGGTCTTGATCTTGATGAGGGCGTCCAGAACCATCGGCCCGCAATCGTCCATGTCGACAAAGTAGGTATCGACGCGGGGATTCGAGCCATCATCAGGTGACCAGCGATAGATGCTGAACTTGCGCAGGTTGGTGGCGCCTTCGGGCTTGGGCCAAGTCTTGCCCGTCACCATGCGGCTGTTTTTCGGCAGGGTCAGTTGAACCATCTTCTACTCCTTTTCAGCCCAGCAGGGTCAGGCTGTTTTGGGCAATACATTGCAATGCCTCGGGGCGGCGGGCAATCTGGCCGATCTGTTCGGCAAGGGCCGCATCCACTCCCGTCACTGCGCCGCTGGCGATTTGCAGGATCTCGCGCGCATCGGCAGCGTCGATGATGCAATCGGTGATCGGCGCGGCGTTGAGGCCGGGATACCTGTCGGCAACATAGGTGTTCACGACGTTCTTGGCCTGCTGCCGCGCAAGGCCGTCGGCGGCGTCATTCGCCGCCGCGCAGGCCGTCAGCCCGGCAAGAGCCAAGATCGCAAGCGCCCTCATCAGAATGTGCGTTCCTTGGGCGCGATCCTCTTGAGGCTGATGCCGCCGGCATCCTCATCGGTCAGCGGGGTTTCAATGATGGGGCGATAGGTCAGATCGACCTTGGGCCCATCGACGCGGGTGATAGTATGGACGCGCCATTTTTCATCGTCACGCTTCGAGAAATCCTCGTGCGCGTGGGCGCCGCGGCTTTCTTGACGGGCCTCTGCGCCCGCGATGGTCGCCATCGCGTTCGGCATGAGGTTCGTCAGCTCGAGCGTTTCCATCAGGTCCGTGTTCCACACAAGGGTGCGGTCGGTCACATGCAGATCGTCCAGCTTGGCCGCGATCCCCTTCATCTTTTCCAGACCTTCGGCCAGAGTTTTCGAGGTGCGGAAGACGGCGGCATCGGCCTGCATCGTCTTTTGCATATCGTCGCGCAGCGCAGCCGTCGGCGTGCCGCCGCTGGCGTTGCGGATGCTGTCAAACCGCTCGAACGCCTTTTCGACGCCGGCATTGTTCGTTGCGGGAACGGCGCTGTCGGGATCGACGACCTTGCCGGCGCGGATCGCGGCAGCGCGGCCAAACACGACAAGGTCGATCAGCGAGTTCGAGCCGAGGCGATTCGCCCCGTGCACAGACGCGCAGGACGCCTCGCCCACGGCCATGAGGCCCGGCACGATCGCGTTCGGCTCATCCTCGGTCGGGTTCAGAACCTCGCCCCAGTAGTTCGTCGGAATGCCGCCCATGTTGTAGTGAACGGTAGGCAAAACCGGGATCGGCTCCTTGGTGACATCGACACCGGCGAAAATCTTGGCCGATTCCGAAATGCCCGGCAGGCGCAGGTTCAGGGCCTCGGGGGGCAGGTGCGACAGGTTCAGGTGGATGTGATCGCCGTCCTTGCCGACGCCGCGTTCTTCGCGAATTTCCATCGTCATCGAGCGGCTGACATAATCGCGCGGCGCGAGATCCTTATACTGCGGTGCATAGCGCTCCATGAAACGCTCGCCTTCGGAGTTGGTCAGATATCCGCCCTCGCCGCGCGCACCCTCGGTGATGAGGCAGCCCGCGCCATAGATGCCGGTGGGGTGGAACTGAACAAACTCCATATCCTGAAGCGGCAGGCCAGCCCGCGCCACCATGCCGCCGCCATCGCCGGTGCAGGTATGCGCCGAAGTGGCCGAGAAATACGCCCGCCCATAGCCGCCTGTGGCCAGAACGACCGTCTTGGCGTTGAAGACATGCATCGTGCCGTCGTCCAGCTTCCAGCAGACGACGCCGGTGCAGACACCATCGTCCGACATCAGCAGGTCGATGGCGAAGTATTCGATATAAAACTCTGCCTTTTGCTTGAGGCTCTGACCATAAAGCGTGTGCAGGATCGCGTGGCCTGTCCGGTCGGCCGCAGCGCAGGTGCGCTGCACGGCCGGGCCTTCGCCGAATTCGGTGGTGTGGCCGCCGAAGGGACGCTGATAGATCTTGCCCTCTTCGGTCCGGCTGAAGGGCACGCCGTAATGCTCAAGCTCATAAACCGCTTTGGGCGCCTCGCGCGCGAGGTATTCCATCGCGTCGGTATCCCCCAGCCAGTCCGACCCCTTGACGGTGTCATACATATGCCACTGCCAATGATCCGGGCCCATGTTGCTGAGCGATGCCGCGATGCCGCCCTGCGCCGCCACCGTGTGCGAGCGGGTCGGGAAAACCTTGGTCACGCAAGCCGTGCGCAGCCCCTGCTCGGCCATGCCGAGTGTGGCGCGCAGTCCCGCGCCGCCTGCCCCGACGACCACGACGTCATAATCATGCGTCTCGTATTCGTATTCGGCCATTCGTCGTCACTCCGGTCTTTTAGAGGGCAAGGCGCGCAATGGCGAAAACGCCAGCCGCCATCGCCGCATAGGAAAGGCAGTACATCAGAAGGATCGCGACCTTCCGTGCCAGCCCATGAACATAGTCCTCGATCATCACCTGGCATCCCCCGGCAAAGTGCCGCAGGCCGACGATCAGCGTCAGCGCGGCCACGATCGCGGGGAAAGGACGGCCGTAGTAGGCCACGACCTCTTCATAAGATGCGCCCAGAACAGGCCCGAAGGTGAAGATGAACAGCGGGATCAGGAAAACCAGCGCGACAGAGCTGAGGATCATCGACCAATGATGATGAACGCCCGATTGCGCAGAGCCGAGGCCCTCGGCCCGTTTGCGGTCAGTCAGAAAACGCATGACGATAGCCCCCTCAGACGATCAGGATTGTCAGGATGGTCAGCACAACCGAGCCGCCAAGGCAGATCCAGCCCAACATCTCGGCGCGGCCAATCTCGAGCATTGAACCGGTGTCCCAGATCAGATGCCGGATACCCGCCAGCGTGTGATACCAAATCCCCAGAAGCGAGAGCGTCATGACCAGATCGCCGAACCAGCTGGTCAGAATGCCATTCGCCGTTGCAAAAGCCTCGGGCGAGGATGCGGCGGCCAGAAACCACCATACGACCAGCAGCGTCGTGATCAGCAGCGCATTGCCCGTGACCCGCGTCAGGATCGACGTAATAGAGGTCAGTTGTGGGCGATAAATCGAAATATGCGGTGAAAGCGGGCGATTGCCCCGGTTCACATCAGCCATATCCAGGTTTCCTTTATTATGGTCCCGCACCGGAGGCTGAAACGGGCACGAGGCACGCGTGCGTCGCCGGGGCGGTGCTTGGGTTACGTTTTAGCGGTCTTGGCGCGCTTGCCCAGAGAAAAACCATTAAAATCCGCATCCGAGCCTACAAGGCGGGATTTTGTGATCACGGCGGAATATCATGTGATCACAAAAGAGATCAGCGGCACATCATGCCGCTGATCACCGGAAATCAAAGTGGAATCAGGGGCGCACCACGTAGCCGCGCGGCCCTGACTTCAGTGCTGGAGCGGCAGACCATGCTTGTCCTTCATCGAGCCGATGATGAGGCGCACGAAATCAATGATCGTCCAGATTCCAAGACCGCCCAGCGTCAGCAGCATCAGGATGCCGGTGCCCACCTTGCCCAGATAGAACCGATGGATGCCAAGGCTGCCAAGGAAAAAGCACAAGAGCACCGCAGGCACGAATTTCTTCTCGCTGACGGGGCCGATTGTGGTCGTCTGTGTCATTGTATTGTCCCTTATGAATGATGGCGCTGCGCGCCTTATGGATTGGCCTGCATCAAGATGGGGCGACCTTTTCCGTCGCGCCATTTTTCGATGATGAGGTAGTAAAATACGATTAAGGTATGAAGCGCATCCAGCACGATCACGAGCAGCGCCAGACCGACCATGCCCTGCACCGCAAATCCGATGGCAAGGATCAGCAGACCGACATCGGCGAGGCCATGCAGCCAGTCCTCGAGGTAGAAATGATGGATACCAACGACGCCAAAGATGCCGCACAGCATGATGGCGATGCCGTAGGACTTGGGAGACGTTTCGGCAGAATGCTGCATGTTGCGTGCCATTCGGAGGATTTGCTCGATCTGTCTTGGCCCAATAGCTGAATCCGCGCAACAATTATTGCATGCGCGCGCTCAATTCAGATCGGCCGCGATGCGCACAGCCAGACGCGCCGCGACCTCGTCCTTGGACATGCGCGGCCAGCCCTCGGCGCCCGCATCGGTAATCAGCGTCACCTCGTTGTCCGAGCCGCCCATGATGCCCGTTTGCGGGCTGACATCATTGGCGACGATCCAGTCGCAGCCCTTGCGCTGACGCTTGGCCGTGGCGTTCTCGATCACGTCATCTGTCTCGGCGGCAAAGCCAACGACCAATGCGGGGCGCTGGGGGCCCGGCTGCGACAGCGTGGCGAGGATGTCGGGATTCTCGGTCAATTCCAGCTGCGGCAGGCCGCCCTTGGTCTTCTTCATCTTGCAGGAACTGGCACTGGCGACACGCCAATCGGCCACGGCGGCAGCGCAAATGGCCACATCCACGGGCAGGGCCGCGCGGCAAGCGTCCAGCATCTGATCCGCCGTCTCGACCCGGTGCAGATCGACCCCGCCCGGCGGCGGCGTATCGGCGGGGCCGGTGACGAAAACCACCTCGGCCCCCAGCGCCGTTAGCGCACGGGCGATGGCCGCCCCTTGCGCGCCGGACGAGCGGTTGGCGATATAGCGCACCGGATCAATCGGTTCGTGCGTCGGCCCCGAGGTGACAAGGATGCGGCGGCCCTTCAGCGGGCCACCCGACAGCGCGCCCTCGATGGCAGCGGCGATCTGCAAAGGCTCGGACATGCGACCCGGCCCATGCTCTCCGCAGGCCATGTCACCGCTTTCGGGGCCGATCACGGCAATGCCATCGCCGCGGAGCGTGGCCAGATTGCGCTGCGTCGCCGCATGGTCCCACATGCGCACATTCATCGCGGGCACGATCATCACGGGTGTATCGGTGGCCAGAAGCAGCGTTGTCGCCAGATCACTGGCATGGCCCTGCGCCATCTTGGCCATCAGATCGGCCGTGGCGGGCGCGACCACGATCAGATCGGCGCTACGGCTGAGTTGGATGTGGCCCATCTCGGCCTCATCCGTCAGATCGAAAAGATCGGTATAGACCTTGGACCCTGCCAATGCAGCGACCGACAGCGGTGTAACAAACTCGGCCCCCGCGCGGGTCAGGACCGGGGTCACGCTTGCCCCCCGCTCGCGCAGGCGGCGGATCAGGTCAAGCGTTTTGAAGGCAGCGATACCGCCCCCGATAATCAGCAGAATTCGTTTGTTCGCAAGCGTCATGAGCCACCCCCAAGCGCCGCGACAGTATGGCGCGCGCCGGTGCAAGACAAGAGCGCCGCCTGGACAGTTGCGCGCCTAGGCGAGCGCCTCGCAAACATCGTCGCGGCGAGGTGCAGGGCTATGGATCTCTTGGTCGAAGGAGCCCATGGGCGATACCCCATTCTCGCCCTGCCCAATGCTGTGAACAGAGGTTGCCGGCGACGGCAGCGCGGCAAGCCAGCGCATCAGGCCAACAGGCTCTGCACCTCGGTACCATTCGCCTCAAGCGTCTTGCGCATTTTCTGAAAGGCTGCGGCCTCAAGCTGGCGCACGCGCTCCTTGCTGAGATTCAATTCCTCGCCAAGGCTTTCCAGAGTGCGCGGCTCGTCGCGCAGCTTGCGCTCGCGCACGATGAAGCGTTCACGCTCGTTCAGCTTGCCCATCGCTTCGGTCAGCCAGACGCGCAGAGCGCCCAGATCGTGATCGACCTCGACCAGCTCATCACCACGCGGGGCATCATCCTCAAGCGCGTCGATCCACTCGCGGCCCTCATCCTCAGAGCTTTGGGTCGCATTCAGCGAGAAATCCGAACCCGCCAAGCGCCCTTGCATCATTTCGACATCTCGCAGCGGAACGCCGACCTCCTGGGCAATCATTTCGCGCAGCTGGTATCCGTCCAACTCATGACCTTGGGCCATCGCCTCACGCTCCAGCCGGGCCTGAACACGGCGCATGTTGAAAAAGAGTGATTTTTGCGAAGACGTGGACCCGGTGCGCACCATCGACCAGTTGCGCATCACGTAATCCTGAACACTCGCCTTGATCCACCATACCGCATAGGTCGAAAACCGCACACCGCGGTCCGGATCGAATTTTTCGGCTGCCTTCATCAGGCCCAGCCCCGCCTCTTGGATCAGATCATTCATCGGCGCGCCGTAGCGGCGGAATTTCGACGCCATGGAAATGGCCAAGCGCATGTAGGCGGTGATGAGGCGGTGCAGCGCCTCTTCGTCGCGATGATCGCGCCACGCATAGGCCAGTTTCAATTCGGTTTCAGCGTCAAGAAGCTCGGCTTTCATGGCCTTGCGCGACAATGAACTGTTTTGTTGAACGTCGATTACCATCAGTCTTCCCCCGGTGGTGTACGCGCGAAGTCAGTTAGCGCTCTTTCTCAGTCATTCGCCAAGTGCTACGGCTAAGGAAACGTTTCGGATCACAAAAGAGTTCATAAATAATGTTGCCAAAGCTCGCATTGGTATTAGGGGGCGCTGCCTCGGGCAAGTCGCGCTGGTCCGAAAAACTGGTTCGCGGGGCGTCTGAAAACCCGCTCTATATCGCCACCGCAGAGGCCTATGATGACGAAATGCGCGCCAAGATCGCCGCGCACCGCAAGATGCGCGCAAGCGATGACTGGACCACCATCGAGGCACCCTTGGATCTGGCCCCCGCGTTGGCCAGCGCCGCCCCCGGTCAGGTGGTTTTGCTGGATTGCGCGACGCTCTGGCTGAGCAATCACATGCTGGCGGATCACGATCTGGAGGCCGCCGAAGAGGGGTTGATCGACGCTCTAGCTGCCTGCGCCGCGCCGGTCGTGGTGGTCAGCAACGAGGTGGGGCTGTCGGTCGTGCCGGACAATGCGCTGGCCCGCCGGTTTCAGCGCGCCCAAGGAAACCTCAACCAGCGCCTTGCAGCCGAGGCCGGGCTGGTCGTCCAGATGATCGCGGGCCTGCCCCTTGTGATGAAAGGAGCACTGCCCTGAGCCGTTTTTTCTGGGTCCGTCACGGGCCGACGCATGCCAAATCCATGGTCGGCTGGACCGATCTGCCCGCCGACCTCAGCGATACGGCCCAGATCGCGCGCCTCGATGCGCATTTGCCGCAGGATGCGCTGATCGTGTCATCGGATCTAGCCCGCGCGCGCGACACCGCCAACGCGATCACCGGCAGGCGCACGCGCCTGCCCGATGACCCGGCCCTGCGCGAGATCAACTTTGGCGCTTGGGAAATGGCGCAGTTCGATACTGCGCCGCACCCCGAACTGCTGCGCGCCTTTTGGGAAACACCCGGCGATCTGAGCGCCCCCGAAGGCGAGTCGTGGAACATGATCCAAACCCGCGTCAGCACCGCCGCCGCCGCGCTGCTGGCGGCGCATCCGGGTCGTGACATCATCGCCGTCGCGCATATGGGGGCGATCCTGACACAGGTCCAAACCGCCCTCGGCATAGGCGCCTATGAGGCTTTCGGCCACCGCATCGACAACCTGTCGGTCACATCGCTGCGTCACGACGGGTCGCGCTGGCATGCGGATGCGATCAATCACCTGCCCTGATGGCGGCGCGCATGGTCGCCGCTGATGCGGCCAGCATCGCCACAATTCATGGCGCTGCTAATGACGTTTCTGCTCACCCGTTAACCATTCCTAAATCTCTGCGGCGCTAGCGTTAACCAAAGTTACCGCCGAAGGGGCAGGAAATGGTCGCGCGCGCCTACACGGTCGCTTTTGAGGGGGTCGAGGCCCGACATGTCGAGGTGCAATGTGCGGTCACGGCCGGCGTGCCTGCCTTTTCACTGGTAGGTCTGCCCGACAAGGCGGTCAGCGAGGCGCGTGACCGGGTGCGCACGGCGCTTACCTCGATGGCCATTGCGCTGCCGTCGAAACGCATCACCGTCAATCTCAGCCCCGCTGACCTGCCCAAGGAGGGCAGCCACTTTGACCTTCCCATCGCGCTGGCCCTTCTGGCGGCATTGGACATCATCCCGAAGGACGCGATCGAGGGCACGACCTCGCTGGGCGAGCTGTCGCTCGATGGCACCATCATGCCCGTGATCGGCGCGCTGCCCGCCGCCATGGCCGCCGCTGACGAGGACCGCATCCTGCTATGCCCCAAGGCCTCGGGCGCTGAGGCCGCATGGGTCGGCGCCGCGCATGTCATCGGGGCAGCAACGCTCGCGGATGTCGTGCGCCACTTCACCGGCCAATCGCCCCTTCCCCCGGCCGAGCCGGGCGAGGTCACGCCGCCCCCGCTGGACCGAGATCTGCGCGACGTAAAGGGCCAGGAGCGGGCCAAGCGGGCGCTGGAAATCGCGGCCGCCGGGCGGCACCATCTGATGATGATCGGCACGCCCGGTTCGGGCAAATCCATGCTGGCCGCACGTCTGCCCGGCATCCTGCCACACCTTAGCGCGCGCGAGGCGCTCGAGACGTCGATGATCCACTCGCTCGCCGGCCTTCTGGACGAGGGCGGCATCAGTCGCACGCGTCCCTTTCGCGAGCCGCATCACACGGCCTCAATGGCCGCGATCGTCGGTGGTGGACGCCGTGCCTCGCCTGGCGAAATCAGCCTCGCGCATAACGGCGTGCTCTTCATGGACGAATTCCCCGAGTTCTCGCGCGCCGTGCTGGAAACGCTGCGCCAGCCCATCGAGACGGGCGAGGTGATGATCGCCCGCGCCAATGCCCATGTCAGCTATCCCTGCCGCTTCATGCTGATTGCCGCAGCGAACCCCTGCAAATGCGGGTATCTGAGCGATCCGGCCCGCGCCTGCGCCCGGGCGCCCGTCTGCGGCGAGGATTATCTGGGCCGCATCAGCGGCCCGCTGATGGATCGCTTTGATCTGCGCGTCGAGGTGCCCCCGGTCAGCTTTTCCGATCTTGACCTGCCACCCGCGGGCGACAGTTCGGCCGAGGTGGCGGCGCGGGTCGCGGCGGCACATGCCGTGCAGGCGGCGCGCTATGCGCAGGCGCCGGGCCTATACCTGAATTCCGATGCCGAAGGCGGCGTTCTGGCCGAGGTCGCCACCCCCGACGCCGAGGGCCGCGCATTGCTGACCCGCATGTCAGAGCGCTTCGGCCTGTCGGCGCGCGGATATCACCGGGTTTTGCGCGTTGCGCGGACCATCGCCGACCTCGACGGATCAGAGGCGGTGCGCCGCCCGCATGTGGCCGAGGCTGCGAGCTATCGCATCACAGGCGGGAAAGAGAACTGATCCAGCCATTCAGCTCGGCCAGCGTCTGGTCTGCCTCGGGGATAAGGCCCTGAAACATCGGCCAGACATGCGGCAGGTCGCTCTCGATCACACAGGTCACATCGACATGCTGGTCCATCAGATGCTCTGCCATGCGCCGGGCATCGTCGAGCAGGATTTCCGTGTCGCCTGCCGTGATCCACACGGGCGAGGCCCCGGTGAAATCCGCGTTCAGCGGTGAGGCGCGCGGATCTGCGGCGTCCGCACCCTGAAGATACATCTGCGCCAAGTCAGCGGCGCGAGCCGCTGGCAAAAGCGCATCGGCTGCGGCATTGGCCACAAAGCTGCGGCCGGAAAAGGTCATGTCCGTCAGCGGCGAAAAGCAGAACGTGCCCAAGGGCTGGCGCAGTCCATCCGCACAGATCTGCGCCAGCAGCACCAGCGCCAGACCGCCCCCGGCGCTATCCCCGCCGAGGATGACACCGCCCGGATGGTCTATCACTGCGCGATAGCAGGCCAGCGCATCGTCGGGCGCGGCGGGAAAGGGATGCTCGGGGGCGAGGCGATAGCGCGGCAAGAGCGCAGGCATCCGGGTTCGGGCGGCCAGATGCGCCACCAGCGCGCGATGCGTGCGAGGCGAGCCGAAGATGTAACCGCCACCATGAAAGTATAGGATCAAGGGGCCATCCTTCGCATCGGGTGGCGTGATCTTCACCGCCTCCAGATCGCCAATCGAAACGGGTGCAAAGACGGCATTCTTCGAGGCGCGAAAGAACAAGCGCGCGCTGCGCTCCATTTGGCGGCGCAGCCGCTCGGGGTGGGCGGCCCGCGCGAGTAGGGGCTTTTCGGTGCGGCGCAGCCAGCCACTCAGCAGGCGGGCCCGCAGGCTCACGCGGCGCTTGCCGCGCGGCGCGCCTCGATCGCATCCCAGATCTTGCCCGCGATATTCACGTCATCAAAGCGCTCGAGCTCCTGAATGCCCGTGGGCGATGTCACGTTGATCTCGGTCAGGTAGCGGCCAATCACGTCGATCCCGACGAAAACCTGACCCTTTTCGCGCAGCAGCGGCCCGATAGCGGCGCAAATCTCGAGGTCCCGGTCGGTCAGTTCGACCTTTTCGGGGCGCCCGCCCACATGCATGTTCGAACGCGTCTCGCCCTCGGCCGGCACGCGGTTAATCGCGCCCACCGGCTCCCCATCGACGAGGATCACCCGCTTGTCCCCCTTGGACACATCGGGCAGGAATTTCTGCACGATCAGCGGCTCGCGGCTGAATCCGGTGAACATCTCGTGAAGCGAACTTAGGTTACTGTCGCCGCCCTTGAGCAGGAACACCCCCGCACCGCCATTGCCATAGAGCGGCTTGAGAATGATATCGCCATGCCGGTCGCGGAAACGCCGGATCGTGGCGAGATCACGCGCTATGGCCGTGGGGGGCATAAGATCAGGAAAATCGAGGATCAGAAGTTTTTCGGGAAAGTTGCGCACCCAGAACGGATCATTCACAACAAGCGTGCCCGGCGCGAGACGATCCAGAAGATGCGTGGTGGTAATGTAGAACATGTCGAAGGGCGGGTCCTGACGTAGCCAGACAACATCGAACTCCGCGAGGTCCACTGTCTCCATCTCGCCCAGTATCGCATGATCGCCCTTGACCCGCTGCACCTTCAGAGATTGACCGCGGGCCATGATGTGCCCCTCGTCAAAGGCGAGGTTCTCGGGGGTGTAATAAAAAAGCTGATGCCCCCTCGCCTGCGCCTCTTCGGCAAGTCGAAACGTGCTGTCGGCATCGATATTGACCGGGCCGATCGGATCCATCTGAAACGCAATTTTCATGGGGTTCCCCTGTCTTGCTACCCGGTCTTCATGGGCCAAGGGCGCCGGGGGTGCAATTCAGAAATGCGAGAACAATCCCTCTAGGATGTCACAGCGCCCAGTGCCATCAACGACGGCCAGATCAAAGCGAACATCGGTCAGCTGCCCTTTGGGGCAATGCGCGAGGTATTCCGAGCCTGCCGCGTGAATGCGGCACATCTGCGCGGGCCGCAGGCTGGCAATCGCTGCATCATGCGTGCGCGCCTGCTTGACTTCCGCAAATACGATCTCCTCACCATCCGCCAGGATCAGGTCAATTTCGCCGCTCTTCCCGCGCCAGCGTGTCTCCAGCAGCCGAAGTCCGGCGGCGGCGTAGAGCGCGATGGCGCGTTCCTCGGCGGCAAGGCCGGAATTATACGCGCGCTTGCCACGGTCGCGCCGTGCCGCCGCCGGGGGCGCGTCCCGAAGATCAAGCATCTGTGTCATTTCAACCCTATTTGCTATCCGCGCCCATCCGCAGGGCAATCTGGTAGACATCCCGCCGCTTGAGACCCAAATCATGCGAGACAGAATCAGCTGCGTCCCGAACAGACATATCATCCATCACCTCTGCCAAGGCCTGTTCTATATCAGACAAGTTAACAGACCGTTCCCCGGCGCGGTCGATCAGGACCACCATTTCACCCTTGCGTGGGGATTGGGCGAGGTTTTCGGCCAATTCATCGAGAGACCCGCGCAAGACCTCTTCGAATTTCTTGGTCAATTCACGGCACACGGCCCCCTGCCGCTCCCCGCCTAGCACGCTGGCCGCGTCCCGCAGCATGGCCGCCGCGCGCTTGGGCGATTCGTAGAACGCCAGCGTCGCGGGCACGCCAGCGAGGCTGCGAAGGGCGGTTTTCCGCGCGGTCTTCGTGTTTGGCAAAAAACCCGCAAAGAGAAACCTGTCGGTCGGCAATCCGGAGAGGGTCAACGCTGTGATCACCGCCGAAGGCCCCGGCGCCGAGATCAGCCCGTGCCCCTCTGCAATCGCCGCGCGGGCCAGGTCAAATCCGGGGTCGGCCACCATGGGCGTGCCAGCTTCCGATGCGTAAACCACTGATTTTCCGGCCTCGAGCGCCTCCATCAGCCGGGGTCGCACCCGCGCGCCGTTATGGTCATGGTAAGCCACGAGTGGCCGCCCCTCGAGCGCAATGGCATGAATGTCCATCAGCTTGCGCAGGCTGCGCGTATCCTCGGCGGCGATCACATCCGCCGACGCGAGGATATCAAGCGTGCGCAGCGTGATGTCGCGCGCCGCACCGATGGGGGTGGCGACCAGATACATGCCGGGGGCGAGAGTTTGCCTGATATGATTCACTGCTGGACCCGCTCCACATGACGTCTATGATCGCCCGCAACGCGCCATCAGAAAAATGTCCGAAACGAGGTATCCCCCATGTTTGCTGTTTTGCCCTTCGCCCGCAAGGTGCTGACCCGCCTAATCGCCCTTTTTGCGCTTGTCTGGGTCGCCGCGTGCGAACCTGTGGGCATGGGCGGGATGGCCGGCGGTTCAGGCCAGTCGATTGATCCGGGCGCCCCGGTGGCGGTGGCCCTTCTTGTGCCACATGGCTCTTCGGAGTCGGGTGAAGCCGCGCTGGCACGCGATATTGAAGCGGCGGCAAAGATGGCTGTGGCCGACCTTTCGGGCGTGCAGATCGACCTGCGTGTCTACGGCACGGCAGGCCAACCCGGACAGGCTCAGCAAGCGGCACTCAACGCGGTCTCGGACGGGGCCAAGATCATCATCGGGCCGCTGCACGCGGAATCGGCCAATGCCGTCGCGCTGGCCGTGGCGCCCTCGAACGTCAACGTTCTGGCGTTCTCCAACAATCCGACCATCGCGGGCGGCAACCTCTTTGTCCTTGGTCAGACCTTCGAAAACACCGCTGATCGGCTGGTCCGCTATGCCGCGCGCGAGGGCAAGGATCGTATCGTGACGGTCTATTCCAACAACCTCGCCGGACAGCTGGGCCAGCAGGCCATCGCCAAGGCCGCCGCCAATGCCGGCGCGCAGATCGTCGGTGAAGTCGGATATGATTTTTCGCAGGACGGTGTTGTCGATGCTGTGCCGCGGGTCACGGAAACCGCGAACAGCACATCGGCCGAGGCGATTTTCCTGACCGCCAACTCGGCAGGCGCGCTGCCGCTCTTTGCTCAGATGCTTCCTGAAAACGGGCTGAGCCCGGAGATGACGCAATACATCGGTCTGGCGCGCTGGGACACGCCCGCGCAGACACTGGAACTACCGGGGGTGCAGGGCGGTTGGTTTGCGCTGCCTGACCGGGGCAAGGCGCAGCGCTTCAAGGCGCGATTCGCCCAGAGGACGGGCAATGAGCCACATCCCATCGCTGGCCTCGGCTATGACGGGATCGCCGCAGTTGGCGCGCTGATCAAGACGGGCAAGCGCGATGCGCTGTCGCGGTCCGGCCTTACGCAATCGGCGGGCTTTCAGGGTGTTGATGGCGTCTTCCGCCTGCGCCCGGATGGCACGAACCAGCGCGGCCTTGCCGTGGGCACCGTGCGGGATGGCCGTGTGGTCATCCTTGATCCGGCGCCCCAGGGCTTTGGTGGTGCAGGATTCTGATCCAGCACCGTTAGGCACCACATGACACCAATGGCAATGGCAGGCCCGGCGCAGGATTGCGCGCCGGACAATCTGATCTGCGGGGCGGGCGAGATCTTTGACCGGCCCGGCGTCGATGCGCGTCTCGCCGCCCTGCCGGGCGAGACGGTGGACGACATGCGCAAACGTGCCGTGGAAGTTCTGGGCGCCGAGATGCGCCGGGGCCGCGCCGCGATCGCCGCCGCCGTGTCCGCGCATCCCTTGCGCGCTCGTGCGGCCACACGCTCCTACAGCTGGCTTACTGATTGCCTTGTTCTGGCCGCCCACCGCCTTGCCTCAGAGGTGATCCACCCCATGGCAAACCCCACCGAGGCGCAGCGCCTCAGCGTGCTGGCGGTCGGGGGCTATGGCCGGGGCGAGATGGCGCCCGAGTCGGACGTCGACCTGCTGTTTCTGACCCCCTACAAGATCACCGGCTGGGCCGAGAGCGTGATCGAATCCATGCTCTACATCCTGTGGGATCTGCGCCTGAAGGTGGGCCATTCCAGCCGCACGATCCGTGATTGCCTGCGTCTCGGGGAGGAGGATTTCACGATCCGCACCGCCTTGCTGGAGCATCGCTGGCTGACGGGGGACGCCGCGCTGGCGGGGGATCTGCGCCATCGCCTCTGGAACGACCTTTTTTCGGGGACCGAGCGTGAATTCACCGAGGCCAAGCTGGAAGAACGCGAGGCTCGCCATGAAAAACAGGGCGGCCAGCGCTATATGGTCGAGCCCAACGTCAAGGAGGGCAAAGGCGGCCTACGCGATCTGCAATCGCTGTTCTGGATCGCGAAATACACCTACCGCGTCATGGACAAGGCCGACCTGATCGGCCAGGGCATGTTCACCGCCGACGAGTTCGACACCTTTGCCAAGGCCGAGAATTTTCTCTGGGCGGTGCGCTGCCAGCTGCACCTCATTACGGGGCGCCCCAATGACAAGCTGTCGTTCGATCTACAGGTCGATGTGGCGGAGCGCATGGGATATTCCGACACCGCCGGGCGGCGCGGCGTCGAGGTGTTCATGCAGGACTACTTTCGCCACGCCACGGCCGTCGGCGATCTGACGCGCATCTTTCTGACCCAGCTGGAGGCGGCGCACATAAAGTCCGAGCCCCTGCTGCAACGGCTTTTTCGGCGCAAGCGCAAGCTGAAGGACGGCTATGTCGAGGTGCATGGTCGCCTTGCCATCGTGGATGAAGACGCCTTTCTGGCCGATCCGATCAACCTCTTGCGCCTCTTTGACGAGGCGCTGCGCACGGGCCTCTTGATCCATTCCGACGCGATGCGGCTGGTCACGGCCAATCTGCACCTTTTTACCGACGAGGTGCGGGCCGATCCGGCTGCGCAAAAGCTGTTCCTTGGCCTGATGCTGCGGCACGGCAACCCCGAGCGCGCGCTGCGCCGGATGAGCGAGCTGGGCGTGCTCCCGGCCTTCATCCCCGAATTCGAGCCGATCGTCGCGATGATGCAGTTCAACATGTATCACCATTACACTGTCGATGAGCACACTATTCAGTGCATCAGCCACCTCGCCCGGATCGAGCGCGGCGAGCTAGTCGAGGAGCTGCCCGTCGCCTCCTCGATCCTCAAGCGCGGGGTCAATCGGCGCATTCTCTACATCGCACTTCTCTTGCACGACATCGGCAAGGGCCGCCCGGAGGATCATTCGATCCTCGGCGCCAAGATCGCGCGCAAGGTCGCACCGCGCCTCGGACTCAAGCCCAAGGAGGTCGACACCGTCGAATGGCTGGTGCGCTATCACCTTCTGATGTCGGACATGGCGCAAAAGCGTGACATCGCCGATCCGCGTACAGTGCGCGACTTTGCCAAGGCGGTGCAGGTGCGCGAGCGTCTCGATCTGCTCTGCGTGCTGACGGTCTGCGATATCCGGGGCGTTGGCCCCGGCACGTGGAACAATTGGAAGGCGTCACTGCTGCGCGCGCTCTACCGCCAGACCCTGAATGCGATGGAAAACGGGCTGGAGGATCTGAACCGCGAGCAGCGCGGATCGGATGCCAAGCACAGCCTGCGCCGCGCGCTGGAGGGCTGGGACGCCAAGGCCCTCAAAGCCGAGACGGCGCGGCACTACCCGCCCTACTGGCAGGGCCTTCATGTCACAGCGCATGTCGTCTTTGCCCGCCTTTTGCGCGACATGGCAGGCAAGCACGGCGAGATCGGTATTGATCTGCACCCTGACGAGGATCGCGACGCGACGCGCGCCTGCTTTGTCATGGAGGATCATCCCGGCATCTTTTCACGCCTCGCCGGGGCGCTGGCGCTGGTGGGTGCGGGCGTCGTCGATGCGCGCACCTATACGTCCAAGGATGGCTATGCCACCGCCGCGTTCTGGATTCAGGACGCGGACGGCCACCCCTTCGACGCCGAGCGGTTGCCGCGCCTGCGACAGACCATCCACAAGACGCTTAACGGCGAGGTGGTTGCACGTGACGCCATCAAATCGCGCGACAAGATCAAGAAGCGCGAGCGCGCTTTTCGCGTGCCGACTCATATCACCTTCGACAACGAGGGCTCCGAGATCTATACGATCATCGAGGTCGATACCCGCGACCGGCCCGGATTGCTCTATGATCTGACGCGCACCCTTGCGGCCGGCAACGTCTATATCGCCAGCGCGGTCATCGCGACCTTCGGCGAGCAGGTCGTCGATACATTCTACGTCAAGGATATGTTCGGTTTGAAATTCTATTCGGAGACCAAGCAGAAATCGCTGGAGGCCAAGCTGCGCGCGGCCATCTCCGAAGGCACGCAAAGGGCCATCGAGTGAGCAGTCCCACCAACTCGGGCACAACGATCCGTCCCGTGCGTCTGCTGGCCAGCATCTTTACGGTGGGCGGCTGGACCATGCTCAGCCGTATCCTCGGATTCATCCGTGACATCATGATCGCGGGTCTGATCGGGCCGGGGCCGGTCATGGACGCATTCGTCGCAGCCTTCCGCCTGCCCAACATGTTCCGGCGTTTCTTTGCCGAGGGCGCGTTCAACGCGGCCTTCGTGCCGATGTTTTCCAAACGCCTCGAGGGCGGCGAAGACCCCGAGGGCTTTGCGCGGCTCGCGTTCAGCGGGCTGGCGCTGGTGCTGCTGTTCCTCGTGGCGCTGGCCATGGTCTTCATGCCCGCGCTTGTCTGGCTGACGGCCGAAGGATTTGCCGGCGATGCGCGGTTCGACCTGACGGTCGAGTTCGGGCGCGTCGTCTTTCCCTATATCTTCTTCATCTCGCTGGCGGCGCTGCTGTCGGGTGTGCTGAATGCCACGGGGCGGTTTGTCGCCGCCGCCGCCGCACCTGTGCTGCTGAATATCATGCTGTGCAGCGCCATGGCAGCCGCCGTCTGGGCAAACGGCAGCGTGCCGACTGCGCTGATCTGGTCCATCCCCTTTGCGGGCGCCGCACAATTGGCACTTGTCTGGATCGCGGCCACCCGCGCAGGCCAAAAGGTGCGGCCCGTGCGCCCCCGGTGGACGCCCGAGATGCGCCAATTGGTGCGCGTTGCCGTGCCTGCGGCCCTTGCGGGCGGCGTCATGCAGATCAACCTTCTGGTGGGCCAGCAGGTGGCCTCCAACTTCGAGAGCGCGGTCAGCTGGCTGTACGCGGCAGACCGGCTCTATCAACTGCCCTTGGGCGTCGTGGGCATCGCGGTGGGCATTGTCCTCTTGCCCGATCTGTCGCGCCGCCTGCGCGCGGATGACGGGTCGGGCGCACGCATGGCGCTCAGCCGCGCGGGCGAGGTGTCACTGGCGCTGACGATCCCCTGCGCCGTGGCGCTGGTGGTCATCCCCATCCCGCTCATCACGGTGCTGTTCCAGCGCGGCAATTTCAACGCCGACGACACGGCGGCAACCGCGCTGGCCGTTGCGATCTACGGCCTCGGCCTGCCCGCCTTCGTGCTGCAAAAGGTGCTGCAGCCGATCTATTTCGCGCGCGAGGATACCAAGCGGCCCTTCTACTACGCCGTCGTGTCGCTGGTGGTGAACGCGGCGCTGGCCATCGGCCTTGCGCCCTATATCGGCTGGATCGCGGCAGCCATCGGCACCACGATCGCGGGGTGGGCGATGGTCTGGCTGCTGGCGCGCGGCGTGCGACCCTTTGGCGACGTGGCCCGGTTTGACCACCGCTTTCGCAGCCGCCTGTGGCGCATATGCGCGGCCTCCGCCATCATGGGTGCGGCCCTCTGGGCGCTGATGGTGGGCCTCTCGCCCTTCTTCGGGGTGCCGGGCTGGCGCGCCCTGGCCCTGATGGTGATGATCGCGCTGGGCGGGGTCGCCTATTACCTCGCCGGATCCCTTTTTGGCGCCTTCAAGAAGAGCGAGCTGAAATCCGCGCTGCGCCGTCAGCGCTGAAGCAGCCTTGCGCGCAGCTTGGCCCAGCCGCCGGGGCGCAGGACGAAAGATGCCGCAAAGCCCGTGCAGAACCCTGTAAGGTCCGCCACCCAGCGCAGCATTCCTCCAAAAAAGAGGCTGAAGAGCAGCTGCGCGCCCATGAGAAACCCGATGAGCACAAAGGCGCGCGCCTGACTGCCCCCCTGCTGGCCCAGCTTGAACCAGAGCAGATAGGTAAACGCGCCGATCAGCCCGTAGATGCCGGGAAAGGCGCCATAGAGCCACGGATTATCCCGCGCGGCGAGACCGTAGACCAGCGCCCCGCAGATCGAGGGAATGATGAATGCGGCCAGCGTGGCGGCCGGGCGAAACACCTCGCCCACGAACTTGCCCATCGCCAGCAACAGCGCGGCGGCAAAAAGCGTCTCGCTGAAGCCACCATGCAGGAAAGGATACGTGAAGACGCGCACCAGATGTTCCGGCGGGTAGATCCCGTTCGAGATCATCCAGCGCAGGATATCGCCGCTGAACCCGTAATCCTGGATCATGGCCTGCCGCCAGCCCACGGCCTGAGGGCCGCCAATCAGCCCCTTTGAGCCTAGGAAAAAGGCGATTTCCGGAATCACCACGGCCAGAAACAGCACCACCACGACGGGCGGCAGCGGGTTGAAGGGGCTGGAGTCGTCAGGATGGCTCATGGGTGCGCTCGCAGGTTGATCCGGCCCTTTGCTTGACGGGGCATTGGCGCATGGGTAGTGGAGGACGGCACGGAAATCCAGACGGAGACGCAAGATGAGCGATGCAGCCTTCACCCCACGGGTGTTTTCGGGCATCCAGCCCTCTGGCGATCTGCACCTTGGCAACTATCTCGGTGCGCTGAAACGCTTTGCCGAGGCGCAGGACAAGGGCGTGCAGTCGCTGTATTGCATGGTCGATCTGCATGCGATCACCGTCTGGCAAGACCCGGCCAAGCTGCGCCATGCGACGCGCGAGCTGACGGCAGGCTTCATCGCCTCGGGCCTCGACCCTGAAAAGTCAATCCTCTTCAACCAGAGCCAGGTGCCAGAGCACACGCAGCTGGCATGGATCTTCAATTGCGTGGCGCGCATGGGCTGGATGAAGCGGATGACCCAGTTCAAGGACAAGGCGGGCAAGAATGCCGAGAACGCCTCGCTTGGCCTCTTTGGCTATCCTGCGCTGATGGCCGCCGATATTCTGGTCTATCACGCGACGCATGTGCCGGTGGGCGAGGACCAGAAGCAGCACCTCGAGCTGACCCGCGACATCGCGGCCAAGTTCAACCACGATTACGAAGTGGATTTCTTTCCCATGGCCGAGCCGGTGATCGAAGGCGCGGGCACGCGGGTCATGAGCCTGCGGGACGGGTCCAAGAAGATGTCGAAGTCCGATCCCTCGGACATGAGCCGGATCAATATGACCGACGACGCCGACACCATTTCCAAGAAGATCCGCAAGGCCAAGACCGATCCCGAGCCGCTGCCATCGGATCTGGACGGGCTGGAAGGGCGGCCCGAGGCGCGCAATCTGGTGAACATCTACGCGGGTCTGGCGGGCATGAGCGCCGCCGAGGTGATGCGCGACATGGGCGGGCGCAGCTTCTCGGAGTTCAAGCCGATGCTGGCCGATCTGGCTGTTGCGCGCATGGCCCCGATTTCGGATGAAATGGGCCGTCTGATGCAGGATGTGGGCGAAATCGACGCGATCCTTGGCCGCGGGTCCGAACGCGCGCGCGACATCGCAGCGCCCATCCTCGCGCAAACCTATGAGATCGTCGGACTGGTCGGAGGCCGCGCGCCGAAGGCGCCTTGATGTTCGGGCCTCATTCGCGCGCGGGCGCGGGAATGGTCAGTGGCGATTTTCCCAAGGCGGCAATGGCGCGATAAAGCGGCTTTCTGCGCCATAGCAGAGGGCGCGAGTGCCATTTGGCGTGGCGGCACCCAGTGCGAAAGCAGGAAGCGCCGTCGTCATGATTGCAGCCCGGAGTCGAAGATCGGCTCGAAACTGGCCCACATCATCCGCATCCCGTCAAAAGGCATGGGGGGCATCTGCGCTTCGCCCATTTCAGCCTCCATCGCCTTGGCGGCAGCGTCACAGGTGGCGCGATCGGGCCAGGCGACCCAGCTGAACACCGGAACCTCGCCATCCTCTGCCTTGGTCGCGCGGTAGAAGTCGGTCTTTTTGCCGCGCGGGACATCCTCACCCCAAGCCTCGACTACGCCAAGCGCGCCGTATTCTTGGAACATCTTCCACCCCCAATCGGCCATCTCGACATAGTCGGCCTTGTTTTCCTGCGGGACGGCCAGCGTGAACCCCTGATAGTGATCTGCACCGCTGTGGGTGCCCTTCTCATATACCGGGGTGAATCCGCCAAATATCATGCGGCTGCCATCGAAGGGCATCTCGGGCAGCGTCTTCATCGCCGGATCGTTTTCCATTTTCTGCCAGGACGCATCCGCCGTCGCCTTGTCGGGCCATTCAATCCAAGACAGCACGATGGCCTCATCGTCTTTTGCGTCGACCGCACCATAGAAATCGGTGACCTTTCCCTTTGGCACGTCAACGCCCCAAGTCTCGACCATGCGGGTCGCGCCGTAGGATTTGAACATTTGCCAAACTGCGGTGGTGTGATCGATGTACTTCTGCTTGTTCCCGGCGGGAACGGCAGCAATGGAGGCAGTATAGTATGACATGGTGCGCTTCCTTTTGTCGCAGGCAGATGCAGTCTATGGCGTCAGGATGGCGTTTTAGTATCAAAAAGCAACCATTAGTATGAAATTATGACTGAAACAGGCAATGCTCCGCGCATCCGCTATGACGAAGGCTGTCTGGCCTCGCATGCGCTCAATCTCATAGGCGACCGTTGGGCGCTGCTCGTGGTGCGTGAACTGATGTTCGGGCCCAAGCGTTTCCAGATGATCCGCGCTGGCCTGCCCGGCATCACTGCCAGCGTGCTGACCGGCCGCCTCAACCAGTTGCAGATGGCGGGCGTGGTAGATCATGATGACAAGCTGGGCGTTTATGAGCTGACGGATGCTGGACGGGGACTGCTGCCGGTGCTGGACGCCCTGTGTCGCTGGGCGCTGACGGTTCCGGGCCATGACCCGACAAAGTTCATAAGCCCGTCGGCCCTCATGATCTCGATGGGGGCGAACCTGATGCACGACAGGGCCGCCGGGCAGCGGATCCGTGCCGGCTTTGATTTCGGGCGCGAGGCGTTCGAGATGCATCTGAAAGAGGGAAGGCTCCACACGGTAGCAGTTGCAAAACCGGAGGCGGCCTTTGTTCTGTCCGGCAACGGAAATGCGCTGGCTATGGCGGTCTATGGCCCCGAACCGCTGTCGCAACTCCTTGATAAGCGCATCATCGGCATGGATGGCGACATTGCCGTCGCTCAGCAATTTGCCGATCTGTTCAGTCTGGCTCCGACCTCCTAGCCCTGCGCGGGCCGAATGCTGTTGCCTGTCAGGGACATCACGCAAACCTATTGCGTGAATTTACAGGCCCGGATGCAAAGCAGGCGCAGCATGAGTGTCTTCCAATCCTGCCCGTCCGCTTGCGACACGTGCCTGCCCCAAGCGAACGGGAAGTTTGTGGGCCAATGCCCAAGCGAAAACCAGCCCGCCAGCCGCAGCCGCAAAGATGCCTGTCACCGGGGCAGCAAGCAGCACCAACCATGCGGCGCCGGGGGTGACGATGCCCGACACGTCGCGGTAGCTCGCATAGACTGCCGACATCTCGGTGCGTTCCGACGGCTTGACCGCGAGCAAAAAGGGCAGGCCACCCGAGACGTCCAGCAAGACAAGAAAAAAGGACGCAGCCATCAAGCATATCACGGCCACCCACGGGGCACCCCCGGCAAGGCTTGCCACCCCGAAAAGCACGCCCGAGACAAAAAATCCTGTCAGGACGGTTGTCCGAATGGAGTTTTGCTGCATCCAGCGCAGCATCAGCGGCGTGACGAAGAGCGCTGCGTTCGAGATCGACAGGGCAATGCCGCCCAGCTGGTCGCCGAGCCCCGCCTCGATTGCGAAAATCGGGAGATACACCACGTAAACCCACCAGCCACATGATCGGATCATGGCAAACAGCCATCCCGCCACCAGCCTTGGCTGAGTGGCGAAGCGTTGCAGAAAGGCCAAGGGGTTGGTCGGCGGCGCTCGGCTTTTCGTAATCAGCCGCCCGTTCCCCAGCCGCATGATCAGGAAAATGGCAATCATGATCGACGTGGCCAGCGCGGCAACCAGAAACGGGGCGGGCTCCCACCACCGATACAGGATGACGCCAAGAGCCGGCCCGGCGGTCCAGCCTGTGGCGCTGTAGAACATCCGTGATGTCTCGCAGCGACCCAGCTCGATCTTGGCGATATAATCGAGCACATAGGCGTTGAAGCATACAAATGTAATGACGGTCGCCAGCGTGGTCAGAAGCAGGCCAGCCACGATCGCTGGCGCGGATCCAATGATGGCGAGCAGCGCCCCCAGCACGAAGAGCGACGCCCCCGCGACATAGACCCAACGCCGCGGGATGGTGCGCGCAACAAACGGCACCATCAGCCCGCCGGTTAACGACAGAATACCGATCACGAAGTATACTTCGGAAACGACGGCAGCATCCTGCAACGCCTTGTACATCGCCAAGGGAAAGACCGAGATCAGGATGCCGCGTGCGACCGCCTCTGAACCTGCGAGCAATGCAAATCCGCGAACGCTAGGCGCTGGGGCGTGGCGCAGCCATTCGGGAATTCGACGTTCATGCATATGAGACCATCAAGCTTTTTGATGACCAATAGGCAAAGATCAATTCAGCTGCATTGCCGTCAACGACATGATGGCGTCTTCTTCAGTATAGAAATCATCATTGCACGCTGATCCAGATTAGCGACGAAAGCATCAATCCGGGCTACGAGATCAGGGACGTGAGCTGAGCTGCCCCGACGAGAATGGGACCGTTCAGAAAAATCACATCACATCGAACAATTGCGCATGCCAAATGGCCAATCGGTCAACGCATAGCGCTTTGCGATGGACCTGAATCACAGGAACCCACCCAATGAAACATCTGTGGACCACAGCACTTTGCACCGGTCTCGCGCTGGCCTTCGCTGGCCCGCTTGCCGCAATGGACAAAACCGTGTCTGCCGTCGAGGTCAAGGCCGACATGAGCGCCTACGAGGACAGCAACGTTCTCAAATACTGGCCAACTCTGGAGAACGATCTGGCCACCGCAATCGGCTCCAAACTGACCGTCGACGACAACGCTGACGCACCCCGGCTCACCGTCGAGATCAATAAGGTCGCGATTGATGGCGACACCTTCCTGCCGGACTCCGGAGAGTTCAATCAGCTGGAAGGCACCGTGGTGATGCATCAGGGAAGCAACTCGGTCAACTCGGGGCTGAACACCGATACCCAAGACGAGCAAACCGGCGGTTATCCCCTCCGTATGACGGCCGTCACGGGTTCGGACGATGCTCCGGAAGGTTGGATCGTGATAGACCCGTCCCAGGGTGATTTCTACGACGCCCTGATCAATGCCTACGCCGATACCGTTGTCGAGCGTATCGAGCACTAAATCCTGTTTGTCATGCCAACCCCCGTCTGGTGGGTTGGCATGACACATTTGCACAAATTCAATGCAAACTTCCCAACTCCTGATCTTGTAGGCCGGCGCGTCTGCTCATGCGTCCCAGCGACCACGCTGGCTTCACGAGATGAAACCCTCAAAGGATTTATGACCTTTTCAGTGAAAGTAATGCGGTTTGAGGCGCCTTGAAAACGTGAGGCACAAGAAGCATACCCCTTCGGTAAGAGTATTTTTTGAACAATGAAAGAAGGGACGCGGCATGGCGACGGGCACGAATATCCGGACGTGGTTTGAGGGCGCTTGGCATGACGGGGATGCCGCCGTCATTCGGGCCGGCGATCATGGCATGTGGCTGGGCAGTGCCGTCTTTGACGGGGCGCGTCTGGCGCATGGGGTGGTGCCGGATCTCGATCTGCATTGCGCGCGCGTCAACGCCTCGGCGCGGGCGCTGATGCTGGAGCCGACTGTGGCGACGGACGAGATGGTGGACATCATCCGCGAGGGCCTGCGCGCCTATGCGCCCGGATCGGCTGTTTATATCCGGCCGATGTATTGGGGGCAGGACACCGGCTATATGGCGATCGTGCCGGATGCGGCATCGGTGGGTTTTGCGGTCTGCCTCGAAGAGGTGCCGATGCCGCCCGAGGGTGCGTCGACCACGCTGACGCGAACACGGTTTCGCCGCCCGGTGATGGAGGATGCCGTGGTCAACGCCAAGGCGGCTTGCCTTTATCCCAACAACGCCCGGATGTTGGCCGAGGCGCGGGCCAAGGGCTTTGGCAATGTCCTGTGCGCCGATGCGCTGGGGAATGTGGCCGAAAGCGCGACGGCCAATGCCTTCATGGTCAAGGATGGCGAAGTGTTCACGCCCGCGCCCAACGGCACGTTTCTGGCCGGGATCACGCGGGCGCGGCACATCGCCAATCTGCGTGAAGGTGGCGTCAAAGTGCATGAGACCGTGCTGAGTTTTGACGATTTTCACAAGGCGGATGAGGTGTTCCTGACCGGGAACATGGCCAAGGTCACGCCGGTGACGGCCTTCGACGATACATCCTACCAGATTGGCCCGATCACGCGAAAAGCGCGCGAGATGTATTGGGACTGGGCCGCAGGCAGCCCTCTATGATCCAGTGCGCCGGGCGGTTCGGCCGCCCGGCGCGCTTTGCTTACAGCGCCGCGCGCTCGGCCGCTGTCATGCGCAGCAACGGAAGCTGGCGCAACACCACCGGCGATATCAGCACAAGGCCCACAAGGGTCGCATAGAGATTGGGCGCGACCAAGAGGATCGCGGCCACGGCCAGCAGCGCGCGCTCGTACCCGCGCATCGGGCCGATCAGCCAATCGGCAAAGGCTGCGGATAGCATCCAGATGCCTGCCATGGCGCCTGTCACGCCGATAAAGAACTGCGACCAGGTGAATCCCTCGACCACAAGCAGCAGCGAGGGCGAGAAGACGAAGACGAAGGGCACCAGCGCCTTGCCCATGCCAAGGCGGAAGGCCGTGTTGCCCGTCTTGAACGCGTTGGAATCCGCGATACCCGCCGCCGCATAGGCCGCCAGCGCCACGGGCGGTGTGATGTCGGCCATGACCCCGTAGTAGAATACGAAGAAATGCGCGACCAGCGGCTGCACCCCCAGCATGTTCAGGATGGGCGCCGCCACGGCGATCATGATGAGGTAGTTGGCCGTGGTCGGGATGCCGCACCCCATCAGGATGCAGACGACGGCCGTCATGATCAGGGTAAAGAGCAGCGTCAACGCCGAGACGGACATTACCTCGAACGGCAGCACCGCCAGCAGGCCCGAGACATCCTCGGCCCACCCGGCCGCGACCGAAGTCACCATATAGGCGATCTTGAAGCCAACACCGGTCAGGGTGACAACGCCGATGATGACCCCGACCAGCGCCGCCGCCGCCGTGACCGACAGCGAGAATTTGGCGCCGACGACAAAGCTGTCCCACAGCTCGGACACGGTTTGCCGGCCCGCGCCAACGATGTCGGTGCCGTGGCGCAGGAGGTTCTGGATGATCAGCACGAGGATGCACGACAAGATGCCGTAGAAAGCCGCCAGATAAGGCGTCTTGCCCGACAGCAGCGTTGCCACCAGCACGAAGAGCGGCAGGGTTGTCAGCCAGCCAGCCTTGAAGACCGCCCATGCGACCGGCAGCTCGTCCTTGGAAAGGCCGCGCAGGCCGCGACGGCGCGCCTCGAGGTGGACCTGCACCAAGACGCCAAAGAAGTGCATGAATGCCGGAACCAGCGCCGCCGTCAGGATCGTCGTCAGCGGAACGCCCAAGTATTCGATCATCAGGAAGGCAACCGCGCCCATGACGGGGGGCGTGATCTGCCCGCCGGTAGAGGATGCCGCCTCGACCGCCGCCGCGAAATGGCGCGGATAGCCGATGCGGATCATCGCGGGGATGGTCAGCGAGCCGGTGGTGACCGTATTGGCGATGGACGACCCCGAAATCGAGCCGAGCATCGCCGAAGAGACCACCGACACCTTGGCCGGGCCACCGGCAAAGCGGCCCGCCAGCGACGATGCAAGGTCGATGAAAAGCTGGCCAAGGCCGATGCGCGTCGCCATCACGCCGAAGAGGACGAAGTGAAACACATAGGTCGAAATCACGCCCAGCGCGGTGCCATAGATGCCTTGGGATGTCAGGTAGAGATGGTTGACGATATTGGTCCAGCTGGCGCCCGGATGCGTCAGCACCCCCGGCATCGACTGACCGAAATAGGCATACGCCATGAAGAGGACGGCGATCAGCGGCAGGGGCCAGCCCATCGCGCGGCGCGTCGCCTCCATCAGCACGACGATCAGGATGGTGCCCATGACCGAGTCGATCAGCAGCGGATTGCCGACGCGGAACGCCAGATCATTGAAGACCCAAGGTACATAGAGCGCCGATACGATACCGGCGATGGCCAGCACCCAGTCGATCAGCGAGACGCCCATGGGCGTCGCCAAGGTATTGCGCGGCTCGGGGCGCGCGCCTAGTACGGTAAACGAAAAGAAAATCAGACCGAGGGTCAGGGCCAGATGCGTGCCGCGATGCACGGTGGCCTGCGGAATGCCATAGCCCGAGGTATAGAAGTGGTAGCACGACAAGAAGAATAGCACGCCGCCAACGATCCACGCCATGCTGGGCAAGAGGGGACGGAAACGGACCTCTGGATCATATTTTTCTTCCAGAGCCCTCTTTTCCTCGTCGCTCATATCCTTGACGCGATCCGATTCGGGTGTTTCGGCCATTGCCGCCTCGCTGCGATGAAAGGGGTTGGAAAAGCCGGCCCGCGCTTGGCGGGCCGGCTTGGGATCGTGGCTTGATTACTCGATCAGGCCCTGTTCGCGATAGAACTTCTCGGCGCCCGGATGCAGCGGAATGCCGACACCGTCAAGAGCCGTTTCAGGCGTGATCTCCTTGCCCTTCTGGTGGCCCGAGTCCAGCAGCTTGCGGGTATTCTCGTTCCACAGGGCGGCGGTGACGCCATAGATCAGATCTTCGGACTGATCGGCGCTGGTGACCCACTGCGCGCCAACCGAAAGGGTGGTGACATCGTCGTCCACGCCCTCGTAGGTGCCACCCGGCACGACATTCTCGGCAAAGAACGTGTATTCATCGGTCACGCCCTCGGCCTCGGCGCCCGAAATCGGGACGAGAACGATGTCTTCCTGGCTGGCCAGTTCGGCGATTGCGCCTGCGGGAAAGCCGCCCACGAAGAAGAACGCATCCATCGCGCCATCGCGCATACGGTCTGCCGCCTGATCGGGCTTGAGGAAGGCGGCGTCGATGTCGTCCTCACTCAGGCCATAGGCGTCCAGAATGATCCGTGCATCGACCAGCGTGCCCGAACCCGGCTCGTCCAGCGAGACGGTCTTGCCCTCGAGGTCGGAGACGGATTCAATGCCCGCATCCGCAGAAGCGACGAGGTGGATCGTTTCGGGATAGAGGTTGGCGATGGCGCGCAGGTTGTCGACCGCCTCACGGTCCTCCCAGATGCCGGTGCCGGTCTGTGCCCATGTGGCGACATCCGACTGCGAGAAACCGGACTCCAGCGTGCCGCCCGCAATCGCGTTGATGTTGGCGACCGAGCCGTTGGCCGACAGTGCCGAGGCGATCAGGCCGGGAAACCCGCACGAGCCGCCCTCTTCGCAGGGGCGCGAGCCGGGAGGGTTCGAGATCGCGTTCGCGATCAGACCGCCGATGGGATAATAGGTGCCGGCCGTGCCGCCGGTGCCGATGCGGAAAAACTGCGGCTCTTGCGCGGATGCGACTGTGCCGACAGCCATCATCGCAGCGCCGACAGTGGCCGCGCGCATGATGTGTGTGAAACCGAATTTCATGAGGGTTCCTCCTTGAACTCTATGAGAAATGAATACCAATTTAACAACAGGCGCAGCGGCATTGCAATGCGCGAGCCCTCGGCTGACGCAACGGCCAGTGTGCTGCGCTGCCGCATGAAGATGCAAAAACCCGCCTGCCCGAACAGGGGCAGACGGGCGTTTTTGGCCGTGAATCTTGGTGCCTGAATGGCCTAGCCGCGGGCGTCCAGCGCATCCTCAAGAGTACGCAGCCCGGTGCGGGGCGATTGCACCAGCACGGCCATGTTGCCGGGCTTATGCTCGTTGCGCAGCATCTTGGTATGCGCGGCGGGGATGTCGGCCCATGGAAACACTTCGGACATGCACGGATCGAGACGGCGCTCGACCATCAGGTTGTTTGCGGCGCTTGCCTGTTTCAGATGCGCGAAATGCGAGCCCTGAAGGCGCTTTTGGTGCATCCACATGTAGCGCACATCGAATGTGCAGTTGAAGCCGGTGGTGCCCGCGCAGATCACGACCATGCCACCCTTCTTGCAGACCAGCGACGAGACAGGAAATGTCGCCTCGCCCGGATGCTCGAACACCATGTCAACGTTGACGCCCTTGCCGGTAATCTCCCAGATCGCCTTGCCAAAGCGGCGAGCCTCTTTCAGCCAGGCATTGTATTCGTCGGTATTGACCTTGGGCAATTGGCCCCAGCAGCTGAAATCCTTGCGGTTGATCGCGCCCTTGGCGCCCAGATCCATGACGAACTGGCGCTTGTCCTCTTCCGAGATGACCGCGATGGCATTGGCGCCGGCCGTATTGATCAGTTGGATCGCATACGACCCCAGACCGCCCGACGCGCCCCAGACCAGCACGTTCTGCCCCGGCTTGAGATCATGCGGCTCATGGCCAAAGAGCATCCGGTAGGCAGTGGCCAGCGTCAGGGTATAGCAGGCGCTTTCCTCCCATGTCAGATGCTTGGGGCGCGGCATCAACTGCTGCGCCTGCACGTTGGTGAACTGCGCAAAGGAGCCGTCCGGCGTCTCATACCCCCAGATGCGCTGCGAGGTCGAAAACATCGGATCGCCGCCGTTGCATTCCTCGTCGTCGCCATCGTCCTGATTGCAGTGGATCACAACCTCGTCGCCGACCTTCCAGCGGCGCACCTTGTCACCCACGGCCCAGACGATCCCGGCGGCATCGCTGCCGGCGATGTGATACTCTGCCTTGTGCACATCAAAGGGGCTGATCGGCTGGCCAAGGCCCGCCCAGACGCCGTTGTAATTGACGCCTGCGGCCATCACCAGCACCAGCACCTCGTTGCTGTCCAGGGTCGGCACGTCGACGACCTCCTGCTTGAAGGATTTGTCAGGCTCGCCATGCCGCTCGCGGCGGATGGTCCAGGCATACATCTGGCGCGGTATGTAACCCATCGGGGGCATCTCCCCGACTTCGTAGAGATCCTTTTCCGGCGCATCGTAGCGCGCGATGACGGTGTCGGTGTCCAGTGCCATGAGGGTCTCCCTTGCCGGTTTCTAGCTGAGCTGCGTCTTGCGTGGCTGTGTGTTGCCGCAACGCAGAATCGTGGTGTCTGGATATGGGGATACCCAGACACGCGCAATAATGCAATGCCGAGGGGTGTTCTTTTGTAACTTTATGACCCCGCAGGCGCAGAAATATCTGGTGCAAGCGCAGCATCCTCGGACGGGTCGGCCTGCACCGTTTCAGGCGCGCCCCCCGGCAGCAGATGCGCGATCGAGGCTGCGTAATACGCCAGCAGGGGCGCGCCGCCTTCGGCAACGGTCCAGCCTTCAGCGCCCTTGGCAATTGCGCCGCGTGCCATCAGCGTGGCGCAGGCCCGCGCGGTTTCGGCCTCGATGTCGTCGATCAAGGGAATGTCTGCGCCGCCACTTTGCTGCATGCTGTGCAACTCGCCCACCAACGCGCCATCGTTCAGGGGCGCGCCACTGCGCAAAAGCGCGCGCGCCACCATGGGCACGCACAAAAGCGGCATCGCGGACTTGATGCGGCCCATCAGGTCACGCCCCAGATCGGCCAACTGCGGCGCATCGCCATAATCGCTGAGGCGCACCGGCTGGGCAAAGACAACGGCCGCCGTGCCATAGCGCCTGAACCGCCCGCGCATCCGCTGCCAGATGATCCGCAGGGCCGATCGCAAAACCATCCGCTTGCTGGCGCGAAAGCGGCGATCACCGCGCGCCCCGGCCCCGATCAGGACGCGGTCCTCCAGCACGCGGTCATAATTGATGGCAACAGGCACAAAGACCACGTCGCGCCCGCCAGGCTTCCACCCTTCGACGACATAAGATAGCAGGCCCAGCTTGGCTGGCCTCACCGTGCCGTTGAGTGTCAGGCCGCCCTCGGGGAAAATCGCCTGGGTCACGCCGCCAGTCGTCGCCATCTGAACGTAACGCGCCAGAACCGTGCGATAGAGCCCCCCGCGCGAGCGTCGCCGGATGAAATACGCGCCCATCGCCTTGATCAGACGGCTCAGCGGCCAGACACGTGCCCATTCGCCCACCGCATAGGACAGCGCCGAGGATTGCGCCGCCAAGGTCGTGACCAGCACATAGTCCATGTTGCTGCGGTGATTCATTATGTAGATCAGCGTCGCATCCTGCTCGATTCCGTCGACGATGGCGGCGTTATGCGGCCCCGTTCGCACGTCATAAAGAAGGTTGGCCAGCCAATTGGCCACCCGCGTGCCAAAGCTGAAATAGGCAAATGCGCTAAAACTCGGCACGATCTCGCGCGCATATTTGCGCGCATTTTCGAACGCGACATCCTCGCGGACGTTGTTGCGCGCGGCATAGTCGACGATGGCCTGCGTGACATCCGGGTCATAGACCAGCCGCTGGATCATATCGTTTCGCCGGGCCAGCTTGAACGGCTCGATTGGGCGCTTGAGACGGCTGTTGAGGCGCCCCACCGCACGCTCCAGTCGGCGGCGAAGATACCAGCGCACCGAGGGAAAGAGAAAGTGCGATGCAAAAGTGACAGCCGCAAAAAGCAGGATCAGGACGAACAGCCAGAGCGGCAGGGTTACGGGCATTGTCATGGTCCCGGACGTTGGCACCACTGCCTGCATCCCGCAAGTCCCATGGCCTGCCGCGCCCCCACAAATTACGCGGCGATACCTTGCGTATCAGGGGAAATCGACACCATCTCGGTGATCTTGCCTTCGGGCCATATGCGGCGCATCCGCCGCGAGAGGCCGGCTGGGCGGCTCCGGGCGGTATTCTCGGTCGCTTGGTCAGCCTTGCCAGTTCTTGCACATTTTGACCAAGAATTGCCGCCTGTTGCCCCAGGTGCCCACAATGGCGCTGTCGCTGCAACGCAGCGAATTGACAACGGCGCAATATTTCCCATAGTGAGGCCAAGACGCAATATTGTTACCTGCTCGCGAGGTTTGATCATGTCCAGCCCAACCAAAGACCGCCCATGGCTTATCCGCACCTATGCGGGCCATTCGACTGCCTCGGCGTCCAATGCGCTCTACCGTGCGAACCTGGCCAAGGGGCAGACGGGCCTGTCGGTGGCTTTCGATCTGCCGACGCAGACAGGCTATGACAGCGATCATGTCCTCAGCCGCGGTGAGGTCGGAAAGGTGGGCGTGCCCGTCTGCCATCTTGGCGACATGCGGCAGCTCTTCGCGGATATCCCGCTGGAGCAGATGAACACCTCGATGACGATCAACGCCACCGCGCCCTGGCTGCTGGCCCTCTACATCGCCGTGGCCGAAGAGCAAGGCGTGGACCCCAGTACGCTGCAAGGCACGGTGCAGAACGACCTGATCAAGGAATATCTGTCGCGCGGCACATATATCTGCCCGCCCAAGCCATCGCTGCGGATGATCGGGGACGTGGCCGAATACTGCTACAAGCATATCCCCAAATGGAACCCGATGAACGTGTGTTCCTACCACCTGCAAGAGGCCGGCGCGACGCCCGAGCAGGAGCTGTCCTTTGCCCTTGCCACCGCCATCGCCGTGCTGGACGAATTGCGCCCCCGCGTGCCCGAGGCGGATTTCCCGGTGCTGGCCGGGCGCATCAGTTTCTTCGTCAACGCAGGCATCCGATTTGTCACCGAGATGTGCAAGATGCGCGCCTTCGTCGATCTCTGGGATGAAATCCTGGCCGAGCGCTATGGCGTCGAAGACCCCAAGTTCCGCCGCTTTCGCTATGGGGTGCAGGTCAACAGCCTCGGCCTGACCGAGCAGCAGCCCGAGAACAACGTCTACCGCATCCTGATCGAAATGCTGGCCGTGACGCTCAGCAAGAGGGCCCGCGCCCGCGCCGTGCAACTGCCCGCCTGGAACGAGGCATTGGGCCTGCCGCGCCCGTGGGACCAGCAATGGTCGATGCGCATGCAGCAGATCCTGGCATACGAGACGGATCTGTTGGAATTCGACGACCTCTTTGACGGCAACCCCGCGGTGGACGCCAAGGTCGAGGCGCTGAAGGATGGCGCGCGGCGCGAGCTGGCCAGCCTTGACGGGATGGGCGGCGCGATTGGCGCGATCGACTACATGAAGGCGCAGCTGGTCGGCAGCAACGCGGCCCGCCTGGGCCGGATCGAGCGGAACGAGACCACCGTGGTCGGCGTCAACAAATGGCAACACGGCGAGCCGTCGCCCCTGATGGATGCCGATGGCGGCATCATGACGGTCGATGCCGCCGTCGAGGCCGAGCAGATCGGGCGGCTCAACGACTGGCGCGCCGCACGCGATGCCGCCGCCGTCGATGCAGCTCTGGCCGAGCTGCGCAGCGCCGCCAGAGAGGGGCGCAACATCATGCCCGCCTCTATCGCCGCCGCCCGCGCCGGCGTGACCACCGGCGAATGGGCCGAAGAGATGCGCGCCATTCACGGGGAATATCGCGGCCCAACCGGGGTCAGCGCCAGCCCGTCGAACATGACCGAAGGGCTGGACGATATCCGCGAGGCCGTCGCCACCGCCTCGACCAAACTGGGCCGCCGCCTGAAGTTCCTCGTGGGCAAGCCGGGCCTTGACGGGCACTCGAACGGGGCCGAGCAGATCGCATTCCGCGCGCGCGATTGCGGCATGGACATCGACTATCGCGGCATCCGCCTGACACCTGAGGAACTGGTGCGCACCGCGCTGGAGGATGGCGCGCATGTCGTCGGCCTGTCGATCCTGTCGGGCAGTCACATCCCGCTGGTCGAGGACATGATGGAGCGGATGCGCGCCGCAGGGCTTGGCGACATTCCCGTCATCGTGGGCGGCATTATCCCCGAAGAGGACGCAGCCCGCCTGCGCGCCATGGGTGTCGCGCGGGTCTATACCCCAAAGGATTTCGAGCTGAACACGATCATGCGCGATATCGTGGCGCTGGTCGATCCGGGCGCGGTGGCCGCCGAATAAGGGGCTGGCGGCTGGGGAGCCATTCGCTAGGGTGGCGCTACAGCATGAAACAACGAGGCGCCCATGTCCGACGATATCACCATCCGCCCGCTCAAAGCTTCGGACGAGGCCGAGTGGCGGCACCTCTGGACCGGATATCTGCAATATTACGAGACCTCGGTCCCGGACGAGGTCTATAAGACAACGTTCCAGCGCCTGCTGTCGCCCGATCATCCAAAGCAGAATGGCCTGCTGGCCCTCAAGGGCGATCACCCCGTAGGTCTCGTTCATTACATTTACCATCCGCACAACTGGAAGATCGAGGAGGTCTGCTATCTTCAGGACCTCTACGCCGATCCATCTGCCCGAGGCACCGGCGTGGGCCGCAAGCTGATCGAGGCGGTTTATTCGGCGGCCGATGCCAATGGGCGCCCGTCTGTCTATTGGATGACGCAGGATTTCAACACGACCGCGCGGCGGCTTTATGACCGGATCGGGGTGCTGACGCCCTTCATCAAGTATTCGCGCTGATTGGCCGTGCCGTTGGCTGGCGGGCAAGGCAAAGTAGCGAGAGGAGGATTCAGGAGGGCTTGGACCGGAGCGGCAAAAAATCGCAGATTGCCCACTGTTCAAAACGCTCGACAAGCTTACCTTGCGCCTCATGCCCTACGAATGGTCCCCACCCGCGATTGGTACAGACACGCGCCGTCTGGACATGTGGCCGCATCGGTCCCTGCCACGAAAGGGCTTTGCCTTGTTCATGCTGGTGACCTGCATCATGTTCTCGATCCCGCTGTTCGCGCTGGTCGGAACGGTCGTGCTTTGGGGGCTGCTCCCCTTTCTTGCAGGGGCTGTCGCGCTGATGTGGTGGGCGCTGGAGCGCAGCTATGCGGCGGGGCGCATGCATGAGGCGTTGATCATCGACGCGCAAGAAATCCTGCTGACCCGCACCAACCCGCGCGGCGACGTGCAGAAATGGGATTGCAACGCCTACTGGGCCAAGGCGCAGATCTATCCCTCGGGCGGGCCGGTGGCCTATTACATCACCCTGCGCGGCGCGGGCCGCGAGGTGGAAGTGGGCGCATTCCTGTCCGAGGACGAGCGCAAGGCGCTCTTCGGAGAGTTGACCGGCGCGCTGAACCTCGCGCGGGCCAAGAGCTAGGACCGCCGCGCCTGCCGCAGGCCGGGCATTTCGAGTATTTCTGGAACAATGAAAGACCGGCCCGGCACCGCTGGCCGGGCGCTATGCGCCTATTGCGTCATGCGGTCCTTGATGCGGGGGCCGACCGCGCCAAAGTCCATCTGGCCGGTGTATTTCGCCTTGAGCACGCCCATGATCTTGCCCATGTCGCGGATCGAATTCGCGCCGGTTTCGGCTATGGCGGCCTCGATCGCGGCATCCACTTCGGCCTCGGACAGCTGGCGCGGCAGAAACTCGGAAATGATGGCAGCTTCCTGCTCTTCGCGTTCAGCCAGGTCGATGCGGCCACCCTCCTCGTAGGCGCGGACGGATTCCTGTCGCTGCTTGGTCATCTTGCCGAGGATCGTCAGCACGTCGTCGTCGCTAAGCTGAGCCTCGCGGCCGGTGCCGCGGGCCGCGATTTCCTGATCCTTGATCGCCGCGTTGATAAGGCGCAGCGTCGCGAGGCGGGATGCGTCCTTGTCCCGCATGGCCTGTTTGAGGGCGGCGTTGACGCGGTCGCGCAGGGTGTTTTCCATGTCGAGGTCCTTTGGCAGCGGTGAACGCCGAAGCTCCGGCGCGGGTTCACAAGACCGCACATCTATCCAATCAAGCGCGGCGAAGCAACCTGCGCCAATGCCGCATGCGCGCTGCCGCAGCGTCATTTGCGGGGCATCTGGCCTTGACCCCATGGGCCCGCACCCTTAGTTTCGCGCAGATTTTGCCCGGCTTCCTAACCTGCCCTCACCCCACATTCCGGAGAGACGCCATGCCAGATGCGCCCCAGCCTCGCCCCACTGCCTGCCTTGCGCTGGCCGATGGCACGGTGTTCTTCGGCCACGGCTTTGGTGCAACGGGCGAGGTGGTGGCCGAGCTGTGCTTCAACACTGCGATGACGGGCTACCAAGAGATCATGACCGACCCCAGCTATGCCGGGCAGGTCGTCACCTTCACCTTCCCGCATATCGGCAACACCGGCACCAATGCCGAGGACGACGAAACCGCCGACCCTGTCGCCGCCGGGATGGTCGTCAAATGGGATCCAACCGCGCCCAGCAGCTGGCGCAGCACGCAGACGCTACAGCATTGGCTGGAGCAACGCGGGCGCATTGCGATGGGCGGCGTCGACACGCGGCGCCTGACGCGCGCGATCCGCCAGCAGGGCGCGCCGCATGTGGCGCTGTCGCATGATCCCGAGGGCAATTTCGACATCGGCGCGCTGGTCGAAAAGGCGCGCGGTTTTGCCGGTCTCGAGGGGCTGGATCTGGCCAAGGAGGTCACCTGCACGCAATCCTACCGTTGGAACGAGATGCGCTGGGCCTGGCCCGATGGCTATCCGGTGCAGGAGAATGCGCCGCACAAGGTGGTCGCGATTGATTACGGCGCCAAGCGCAACATCCTGCGTTGCCTCGCCAGCGCGGGCTGCGACGTGATGGTTCTGCCGGCGACCGCAACCAGCGAAGAGGTGCTGGCGCATAATCCTGACGGCGTATTCCTGACGAACGGGCCGGGTGATCCGGCCGCGACGGGCGCCTATGCCGTGCCGGTCATCAAGGAGTTGCTGGCGGCCGATCTGCCGATGTTCGGCATCTGCCTTGGCCACCAGATGCTCGCGCTGGCGCTGGGCGGACGCACCGTCAAGATGAGCCATGGTCACCACGGCGCCAACCATCCGGTCAAGGATTACACCACCGGCAAGGTCGAAATCACGTCGATGAACCATGGTTTTGCCGTCGATGGACAGAGCCTGCCCGAGGGCGTCGACGAGACCCACGTGTCGCTCTTCGATGGATCAAACTGTGGCATCGCGCTTGCGAATCGGCCTGTCTTTTCGGTGCAGCACCACCCCGAGGCCAGCCCCGGTCCGCAGGACAGCTTTTACCTTTTTGAGCGGTTTGCAGCCTCGATGGCTGCCCGAAGCCCTGTTTCCTAAGGGTTTTTTCCGAAAACCGTTTACCTTTCATTAACCGAGATGAACGAAACTCTTCGCTAGGGTGCGGGCGAAGGGAATAAAATGGCTTTATCAAAGCTGCGACTGCTGGACACGCAGTCTTGGACGTCTGCCAGTCTGCGCGAGGGCGCAGGCCAGATCGCGCCCCTTTGTGCGCTGGGCCAGCATCTGGTGCAGACTGGCATGATCTCGGGCTCGGACGCGGAACTGGCGCAGATCGTGCAGAGCCAATGCGATGCGCCCATCGACCGCGTTCTGCAGGCCGAGGGGCTGCTGGACGAGGATGACGCACTCCGCGCGCAAGCTACGCGCGCCGGGCTGAGGCAAGCAACCGACGCCGAACTGGAGAGCGGCGCCGAGACGCTCCCCGGCATCGACGCGCGCGAGCTGATCCGGCGCGGCCTTGTTCCGCTGCGCGGCACGGACGGCATTCTGCGCCTTGCCGTTGACCGGCCCGAGGCAAGCCAGACACTCGGCAATCTGCCCGGCGCGCTTTGCGGCCACCCCTCCCTGATCGCACCGCGCCGCGCCATTCAGGGCGCCATGGCGACCGCCGCGCGCACCGCGCTGACAGCTGCCGCCGAGGCGCGCCCCGCCGCCAGCGAGAGTTGCCGAACCTGGCGCGCATCTCCCGTCCGGCGCGGGATCCTCGCCCTCGCGGTCATCAGCGCCTGTGTGCTCGCCGCTGTGTTCTATCCAACCATCACCTTTGGCCTCTTTGCCGGATGGGCGGCGCTGACCCTTGTCGTCTCGGCACTGCTCAAGACCGCCGCCGTCTGCGCAAGCGCCATTTCGGGCCGCCCCGAGCCGGTGCAGCCCCCCTCCCCGAGGGGGTCAAACTGCCCAAGGTGTCAATCCTCGTGCCGCTTTATCGCGAGACGCGGATCGCGCAAGTGCTGATCAAGCGGCTCAGTCGGCTGACCTACCCCAAATGCCTGCTGGACGTCATCCTCGTGCTGGAAGAGACGGATGACACAACGCGCCAGACGGTTTCGGCCATCAACCTGCCACCATGGATGCGCGCCGTGATCGTCCCCGACGGCCAGCCCCGCACCAAGCCGCGCGCGATGAACTATGCGCTCGATTTCTGCGAAGGCGACATCGTCGGGATCTTCGATGCCGAGGACGCCCCAGCCCCCGATCAGATCACCCAGATCGCACGCCGTTTTGCCGTGGCGCCGCCCGATGTGGTGTGCCTTCAGGGCATTCTGGATTACTACAACCTCCGCCAGAACTGGCTCGCGCGGTGCTTTACCATCGAATACGCGACCTGGTTTCGCGTGATGCTGCCCGGCATGGCGCGCTTGGGCCTCGCGATTCCGCTGGGGGGCACGACGCTCTATTTTCGGCGCGACGTGCTGGAGGAATTGGGCGGATGGGACGCGCATAACGTGACCGAGGACGCCGATCTGGGCTTTCGGCTGGTGCGGCATGGCTTCCGCAGCGAGGTTATCGGCACCGTCACCGGCGAAGAAGCCAATTGCCGCCCCTGGCCGTGGGTCAAGCAGCGTTCGCGCTGGCTCAAGGGGTATATGACGACCTATCTGGTGCATATGCGGCGCCCCCTGCTGCTGCATCGCCAGCTGGGCGCTTGGCGATTCTGGGGATTTCAGGCGCATTTTCTGGCCGCGCTGTCGCAATTCCTGCTGGCGCCGTTCCTGTGGTCCTTCTGGCTGGTCCTGTTTGGCCTGCCGCACCCGCTGGACCCGGTGCTGCCGCGCGAGGGGCTTTTGCTTTTCGGCAGGCTGTTCCTCGCCGTCGAGATCCTGAATATCGGGTTCTACATGCTGGGCGTGTCGGGAAAGGGGCATCGTCACCTTTTGCCTTGGGCACCGACCATGCATCTTTATACGCCACTTGGCACCATCGCCGCGATCAAGGCGCTCTATGAAATGATCGTCGCGCCGTTCTATTGGGACAAGACGAGCCATGGCCATTCGGTCGACGAGGTCCAGACCGAGGTCAAGGCGCCCTAGAGCGTCGATTTCACCTCGCCCGCTTCCAGCCTGAGCCGGGTGACGAAAGCCTTGGAAATATGCGCCTTGAGCGCATCATGCGCAGTGCCCGCATCGCCCGCCTCGATGGCAGTGACGATGGCGTCATGCTCGGCGATTGCCACCTCGCCGCGGCCCTCGGCGGCCAGCGATGTCGTCGCCATCAACGCCATCGAGCGGTGGACGAGACCCAGCTGCTGCACAAGAAAGCGGTTGTGCGAGGCCAAGTGGATCTGCTTGTGAAAGCGGCGATTGGCGCGCGCCATGCGCGCCGGGTCGCCGATCAGGGCGCGATCCTGCTCGACCATGCCGCGCAGCACCGCCACCTCTTCGGGGGTGGCATGGCGCGCGGCGAGGCTGGCGGCCAGCCCCTCCAACTCGGCGCGCACGACGTACAGTTCGGCGCGCTGGTTGTGATCCAGCGAGGCGACGATCAGGCTGCGCCCGTCGCGCGTCAGCAATGACTGCGTCTCAAGCCGCTGCAACGCCTCGCGGATCGGAGTGCGCGACACGCCGAACCGTTCTGCCAGGTCGCTCTCGACCAAGCGGTCGCCGGGGCGAAAATCGCCCATGTCGATCGCCTCCAGGATCAGCGAATAAGCATCTGTAGGCGGCGTCTTCGCGGGCGCGGATTTGTTTGGTCCTGTCATGATGCGACGGTAGGCGCGCAATGCACGCTGATCAAGCCTGCATAGATTGACAGCACGCGCCATGCGTCTAGTTTGCCCGGCATGCCGAAACAGGATTTCAGCCATGTCGACACCTGGGTGTTCGATCTGGACAACACGCTTTATTCGCCGCACCTGCGCCTCTTCGATCAGATCGAGGTGCGGATGACGCAGTTCGTGATGGATACGCTCGGCGTGGACCATGCCGAGGCGGATCGTCTGCGGGTGCAATACTGGAGCGATCACGGCACTACGCTGGCGGGCCTTATGAACCTGCATGGCATGGACCCCGAGCAATACATGATCGACGTGCATGACATCGACATGAGCATCCTTTCCCCCGATCCGGACTTGCGCGCGCGCATCACGGCGCTGCCGGGGCGCAAGATCATCTTTACCAACGGCAGCGCACCCTATGCAGAGCGGGTCGCCAGCGCGCGCGGCCTCGGCGGTATTTTCGATGCCGTTTATGGCGTCGAGCATGCAGGTTATACACCCAAGCCTGCGCGCGCTGCCTTCGAGGCCATCTTTGCCGCCGACGGGCTGACGGCCCGGACGGCTGCCATGTTCGAGGATGATCCGCGCAACCTTGCCCAGCCGCACGCCATGGGCCTGCGCACTGTTCTGGTCGCGCCCGATCCTCATGAGGCCGATCACATCCACCACCATACCGACGATCTCAGCGGATTTCTGGCGCGCCTGATCTAAGAAAGCCTGCGGCCTTGTGCCAACTGGCCCCGGACCCCACGGATCCCTATATTGGGCGCAAGAGTTCAGAAACGCACGTCCGCGAAAAAGGGGCACCATCATGGACAAGGTCGAGATCCTGATTTCGGGCGGCGGAATTGCCGGGCTGACGGCGGCCTGCGCCTTTGGTGCCGCCGGGTTCAGCGTGCTCTGCGTCGATCCCGCCGCCCCCGTGACCGAGCGGGAGGCCAAGGGTGCCGATCTGCGCAGCACCGCCTTTCTCCAACCGGCGCAGCGTCTGCTCGCGCAGGCTGGCCTCTGGGATCGCCTTGCCCCTCATGCCATGCCGCTCCAGACGATGCGCATCATCGACGCGGGCGGCGCAGCACCCGAGGCGCGCCTGACCCGCGACTTCGATGCCGACGAGATTTCAGATGGCCCCTTTGGCTGGAACCTGCCCAACTGGCTGCTGCGGCGCGAGCTGCTGGCCCATGTGGAGGCCGCCGGAAACATTACGTTTCGCCCCGGCGTCGGCACCGATGGCCTGCTGACACGCACCGCCGAAGCGCGCGTGCACCTAACGGACGGCAGCCACGTCACCGCAAGGCTGGTGATCGCCGCCGATGGCCGCGCCTCGCCCATTCGCCGCGCGGCCGGTATTGACGTGCAAACCACGCGCTATGGCCAAAAGGCATTGGCCTTTGCCGTCACGCATCCGATCCCTCATGGCAATGTCTCGACCGAAATTCACCGCAGCGGGGGCCCCTTCACGCTGGTCCCGCTGCCGGATCACGAGGGATTGCCCTCCTCCGCCATCGTCTGGATGGAGCGTGGAGCCGAAGTGCAGCGCCTTGCCGAGCTGAACGAGGATGCCTTCAACGCAGAGGCCAGCGCGCGCAGCTGTCATGTCCTTGGCCCGCTCAAGCTGGCGTCGCAGCGCGGCGTCTGGCCGATCATCAGCCAGATCGCAGACCGCTACAGCGCCCAGCGCGTGGCGCTGATCGCCGAGGCCGCACATGTCATGCCGCCCATCGGCGCACAGGGCCTGAACACCTCGCTCGCCGATTTGCGCGCGTTGCTCGCGCTGGCCGAAAAATCGCCCGAGGCGCTGGGCGATGCTGCCATGCTGAACGCCTATCACCGCGCGCGCCATACCGAAGTGGCGCTGCGCATGCGCGGCATAGATTTGCTGAACCGTGCCTCGATGATGGATGCGCAGCCTTTGCGCGATGCACGCGCAATGGGCCTGAACGCGCTTCATGCGCTGGCCCCGGTGCGGCGCGGCCTGATGCGCCTTGGCATGGGAACGGCGCGCAAGCGCGGCTAGATCGGGCCGGGCCTGCGTTCCTCGCTCAAAAGCACGTTGGCCTCCACATCCCCCACCCCCGGCAGCGTCATGATGCGCCGCCGCAGCACGCGCTCAAAATCGCCGATGTCCCGCGCCACGACGCGCAGCCGGTAGTCATAGACGCCCAGGATATGCTCGACGCTCTGCACTTCGGGGATGGCACTGACCGCCCGCTCGAAATCATCAAGGCTGACGCGCCCCTTGGTCGCCAGCTTGACCCCCAGAAAAACGCTCACGCCAAAGCCCAGCTTCTCGCGGTCCAGATCCAGCCGCTGCCCCTTGATCACACCCGTCTCGTAAAGGCGCCGCACACGCCGCCATGTCGCGGGCTGCGACAGGCCCAGCTTGCGGCCCAGCGCGGAGGCGCTTTGCGCCGCGTCCACGACCAATTCGCGCAAGATGCGCCGGTCCATCTCATCCAGCTGGATCATAGCGGCAGAGCCTCGTCCGATTTGATCCGCGCCATATGCATCAGCGCCTCGATATCGGTGATATGCGGCAACGGCAGGATCGCACTGCGGTAGATGTGCTGGTAATGCGCCATATCGCGCGCAATCACATACAGCCGCAGATCGACACGGCCCAGAAATGTCTGGATCTCGATCACCTCCGGCACCTCGCGCGCCGCCGCCGTGAACTCGTCAAAGGCGCGCGGCTGCGTCTTGTCCAGCTGCGCGCGCAAGGACACCTCGACCTCATAGCCCAGCGCGCGCCAGTCGATCACGGCGCGGTTGCCCAGGATCACCCCTTGCGCTTCCATCCGCTCCAACCGCCGCGCGCAGGTATTGGCGGTAACACCCGCCAGATCTGCCAGATCCGCCTGCGCCAGCATCGGCGCGTGCTGGTAATGACGCAGGATGCGCCTGTCTGTGTCATCCAGCATGAAAATCCCGCCCATACTTCATCTTGGTTATAAATACTCAAAATAACCACAGCTGCAACGCGCTTTTGCATTTCCTCTCGGGCATATGCCTGTAATTTCAGCACCAATCACTCAACCGAAAGGGATCATATCATGCGCGTTTATTATGACCGCGATTGCGACATCAACCTCATCAAGGACAAGAAAGTGGCCATCCTCGGCTATGGCAGCCAAGGTCACGCGCACGCGCTGAACCTGCGCGATTCCGGCGCCAAGAACCTCGTTGTCGCGCTGCGCGAAGGCTCCAAATCGGCCAAGAAGGCCGAGGCCGAGGGCCTCAAGGTCATGGGCATCGCCGAAGCGGCCGCTTGGGCCGACCTCATCATGTTCACCATGCCCGATGAGCTTCAGGCAGAGACCTACAAGAAATACGTTCACGACAACATCCGCGAGGGCGCGGCCATCGCATTCGCCCACGGCCTCAACGTGCATTTCGGCCTGATCGAGCCCAAGGAGGGCATCGACGTCATCATGATGGCGCCCAAGGGCCCCGGCCACACCGTGCGCGGCGAATATGCCAAAGGCGGCGGCGTTCCCTGCCTCGTGGCTGTCGACACGGATGCATCCGGCAAGGCGCTGGAGCTGGGCCTCAGCTATTGCTCGGCCATCGGTGGCGGGCGTTCGGGCATCATCGAGACGAATTTCCGCGAAGAGTGCGAGACAGACCTTTTTGGCGAGCAGGCCGTGCTCTGCGGCGGCCTTGTCGAGCTGATCCGCATGGGCTTCGAGACGCTGGTCGAGGCGGGCTATGCCCCCGAGATGGCCTATTTCGAGTGCCTGCATGAGGTGAAGCTGATCGTCGATCTGATCTATGAAGGCGGCATCGCCAACATGAACTACTCGATCTCGAACACGGCCGAGTATGGCGAGTATGTCAGCGGCCCGCGCGTCCTGCCCTACGAGCAGACCAAGAAAGAGATGAAGGCGATCCTGCACGACATCCAGTCGGGCAAGTTCGTGCGTGATTTCATGCAGGAAAATTCAGTTGGCCAGCCGTTCTTCAAGGGCACGCGCCGCATGAACGACGAGCATCAGATCGAAGAAGTCGGCAAGAAACTGCGCGGCATGATGCCGTGGATTTCGGCTGGCAAGCTTGTCGACCAAGACAAGAACTAAACCACGTTATCGCCCGGCCGTAGTAGTCCCTGTGGCCGGGCGTGACATCACTCCACGTCGGCAGGTTTGCCCTTGCTTTCGGCATCCGCAGCCAGCGTGGATTTCGGCTGGTCATGATCTCGCATCCGCTTGTCGGTTGCACGTTTGCTCCAGAGCGCCACACCGATCGCCAGAACGAGTGTGACGCCGGCAAGGATGAGAAGTAATGGCATTTCCATGATTAGACTCCTTTCCATCATTGCCAAGCCAACGTCGATGACATTCCCGCCGTTCCCGGCCTGCGACATGACGCCCCGTGCCATCCGCCGCCAGGCGCCGGACCAGGCGATATTTTAAGCCGGTTTCAGGGGCGCTGCTTCGGGTTGCGCCCTACCTCGTCACAATCTCGGAGCGCGTGCCATGTCCACGATCACGCCGGTCAACTGGCTGCGCCTGACCGCCCTCGGGGTGATCTGGGGTGCGTCCTTCATGTTCATCACCATCGCGCTCGAGGGAGTGCCACCCCGCCTGCTTGTCGCGGCGCGGCTGGGGTTGGGGGCCGTGCTGCTGTTGATCCTCGCGCATCTGCGCGGCGTCGGCCTGCCGCCGCTGCGCGGGCCGCGTGCGGGCGCGATCTGGCTTTGCGTGTTCGGGATGGGGCTTTTCTCAAACGCCGCGCCGTTTTTCCTGCTCAGTTGGGGGCAGCAATATGTCGCCTCGGGCTTTGCCGGGGTGTGCATGTCCGTCGTGCCCCTTTTGACCCTGCCGCTCGCGCATCTGCTGGTGCCGGGCGAGCAGATGAATTTGCGCCGCCTCATCGGCTTTGTCATCGGCACGGCAGGTGTCATTGTGCTCATCGGGCCAGCCGCCTTCGCCGCGACCGGGGCCGAGTTCGAGCTGGCCGCGCGTATCGCCTGCGTCAGTGCCGCCTGCTGCTATGCCATCGGGTCGATCATCACGCGCCTCTGCCCAGAGGTGGACATGATGTCCCTCTCGGCGGCGGCGCTGACGGTGGCGGCGGCGCTATTCGTGCCCTACGCGCTCGCGGTCGAAGAGATCCCGGCGCAGATTTCCGGCTCGAGCGCGCTGGCGCTGCTCTACCTCGGGGTGCTGCCCACCGCGGTGGCGCAGATCCTCTTGGTGCGCATCATCCGCAGCGCCGGTCCGGTTTTCATGAGCCTCGTCAACTATCAGGTGCCGATCTGGTCGGTGGCCCTTGGGATCATATTCCTTGGTGAGGCGCTGCCGTCCAACATCTACTGGGCACTGCTTTTGATCCTGTCAGGTCTCGCGCTCAGCCAGTTGGGGGCGCTGCGCCGGCTCTTTGCCGGGCGCGCCTCACGCGGCGCCGGTGGTCGCCGCGCGCCATAGCTGCATCGCGGCGCGCGTGGCGCGCACGTCATGCGCGCGGATGATCTGCACGCCCTGCGCAATGCCCGCCAGCGCCACGGCGACCGAGCCGGGCATACGGTCGGACGCCTCCGGCGCGCCGCTGATGGTGCCGATGAATTTCTTGCGGGACGCGCCCAGAAGAATCGGACAACCAAGCCCGTGAAAGACGCTGAGGCGGCTAAGGAGGGTCAGGTTATGCGCCTGCGTCTTTCCAAAGCCGATGCCGGGATCGACGATGATCGCCGCGCGCGGGATGCCTTGGGCCACCAGCGCGTCGATGCGCCCCGCCAGAAAATCGTAAACGTCCAGCGTCACGTCGTCATAGCTGGGCGCATCCTGCATCGTCTGGGGGTCGCCTTGGGCATGCATCACGCAGACCGGCAGCCTTGCGCCCGCACAATAAGGCGCAAGGGCGGCGTCAAAAGTAAAACCAGACACATCGTTGACCAGCGTGCCACCCGCCTCGATCGCCGCCTGCGCCACATCGGCCTTGCGCGTGTCGATCGAGATGGGCGTGCCCAGCACCTGCCGAATGGCCGCGATCACCGGCGCGGTGCGCGCGATCTCGTCGCTCACCGCAACGGGCAGCGCACCGGGGCGGGTCGATTCGCCGCCAACGTCGATGAGATCTGCACCGGCCTCGGCCATCGCTTTGGCCTGGGCCAAGGCGGCTTCGGGCGCGTGAAACTGCCCGCCGTCGGAGAAACTGTCGGGCGTCACGTTGAGGATGCCCATCAGCCTTGGCGCATCCCACGTCAGGCCCGCGATGGGCGCGCGCGGCGCGGTCAACCGCTCCAACACGTCGCGCGGGATGTCCTCTGCGCTGACCATTTCGGCCCCGCCGCGCGTAAGGCGCTCGGCCCGGTCAAACCATGCCCAGCCCCCGGCAAGGGGCCGCGCATGCGGCGGGCGGCATGGATCGAGCTGGGCAATGGGGCGATAGTAGCTGCGCATGGGGTTACAGCCCCGATTCGGCAATGTCCTGCACCAGCACGGGCACACGCGCGCCGTCATCGGGCGGCGCCTCGCCGATCAGCAAAAGATCAGACGCGTCCATATGCCCGGCAAACCATGCGGCCAGGGCAACGGGCTTGTCCGGCCCCACGGTGGGGCCATCCACCGCATCGAGCACGATCTTGGACGGTGCCCAGACGCTGATGCGGGCGTTGCGCATCGCCCAGTCCAGCTCGGTCCTTGTGTCCACCACGACGCAGCGGTCATCGCGGCCCGCCAGCACCCATGCGTTCTGCTCGATCGCCAGCAGGTCGACACGGCGCTGGGTCATCTTATGCCCTGTCTGAGGCGGCATCGCGCCCGCGCGCCCCACGCAGAGGATCACCGGCTCGGCCCGCTGTTCCAGCTGGTCCAGCCACCGGTTCAAGTTTGGCGAGGCGACGGCATCATTGCTGAGGTAGACGACATGCGGACGCGGGACGGCGACGGAATGGGCGCTGGCAGGCTTTTGCGCCAGATCGCTGACCGAGCGCACGATCTCGACCCCCAGTGCGCCGGGGCCGCGATCCAGTTTTTCGATGCGCACGAAGGTGCGGACGGCCTGAGGTTCGGCCAGAATGCGCTCGGCCACGTTCTCGGCCAGCGTCTCCAGAAGGTTCAGGCGCTCTTCGGCCAGTTCGGCGGCGATGGCCTGCGTCACGCGATCATAGCTGAGGATGCGGTCGACATCGTCGTCCAGATCGTCGTCCACTGGGCGGACCTCGACCACGACGTTGAAGCAGATGCGCTGGGTAATCCCGCGCTCGGACTGGAACGCGCCGATCTCGACCTCGACGATATGGTCGCGCACCGAAATCCGGTCGAGCGGGCCGTCAGGCGCGGTCGCCTCGGCGCGGGCATCGGGGTGCCCGAAGGCCAAGGTGGTGTCGTTGCTCATGCCGCATTCCTGATCGCCTCGCGGGGAAATTGCCCCGCAGCCGCGCCTTAACACGGCGGCGGGGCGCACACAAATCGGCAAAGCCGCGCGGGGCCTCAGTTCTGCGACAGGCGCGTCGGCTGCTTATAGAAGTAGTGATAGCCGATTTCGGCGGTGCGCGGGAATGTACGCGCCCAGCGGGGATTGACCGCATGGGTATGATAATGCGTCGCACCCTTGGTCAGGGGCCGCTCGGCGCCACTCGCCATGATGTTGGCAACCTTGCCCACACGCTCGAACGCGCGTGGCTCGGCGATGACTTCGGGGTGGCCATCGCAGGTGTAGGTGAACTGGCACGCGTATTTCGCGCCGGTGCCCTGATTGATGACGCCGCAGATCGAGTTGGGATAGCGCGGGCTATCGACGCGGTTCAGGATCACTTCGGCAACAGCGAACTGGCCCTTGACCGTCTCGCCACGTGCCTCGAAGTAGAGCGCCTCGGACAGGCAGCGCCACTCGTCATCGCCCTCGGCAGGCTGTTGCGCGTCCAGCCACGCACGGGTGTATCCGGCAGTGGCGGCCGGCTTTTTCAGATAGCTTGCGACACGTGATTGCGGCATCGCCGAGAGGCCACGGCGCTCTTGGCCCAGAAGCTTGTGCATGGCCGTATCGGCCACGGCGGGAACAGCGGGCGCCAAGCCGACGAGTGCAGCGGCGAATAAGTAACATAGACTGCGCGACATAAAAGAGACCTGCTAGCAGCGACGGGCGATGCCCCCCAAGATCGCGGAGCCATATAATTATAAGTTCCAGCCGTCCAGCCCGCGACGATTTTAGGCAAGATTGCGCCGTTTTCAGACTCCACTCAGAAATGCGCCAGGAGATAAAAATTATTAAATTTCAGTAGCTTGATGTAAAATTCCGCCGATCTTGTCCCGGACCGCAAGCTGTGCGGCGGCCAGCCGCGCCACCGGGACACGAAAGGGCGAACAGGACACATAATCGAAACCCGCCGCCCGGCAGAAGCCGATCGATTCGGGATTTCCGCCATGCTCGCCGCAGATCGACAGGATCAGATCGGGATTGGCCGCGCGCGCCCGCTCGGCCCCGATGCTGAGCAGTTCGGCCACACCATCGAGGTCCAGCGTGTGAAAGGGATCCTCGGGATAGACACCGAGTTGCACATATTCGGACATGAAGCGCCCGGCATCGTCGCGGCTGAGCCCGTAGGTCATCTGCGTCAGGTCGTTCGTCCCGAAACTAAGGAACGACACCTGCGGCGCAATGTCGCCCGCGCGCAGCGCCGCGCGCGGCGTCTCCACCATGACCCCGAGGCGATAATCGAAATTCTGGCCCGTCTCGTTGCGCACGGCTGCGGCGATGGCGTCGATGCGGCCCTTGACCAGCTCGACCTCGCGGCTGGCCGAGACCAGCGGGATCATGATCTCGGGCACGATCTCGACCCCTTCGCGCGCGACCTGAATGGTCGCCTCGAAAATGGCGCGCACCTGCATCTCGTAGATTTCCGGCACCGTGATGCCAAGGCGCACACCGCGCATGCCCAGCATGGGGTTATACTCGGCCAGCGCCTCGACCCGGCGCGTCACCTTGCTGAGGGGCAGGTCCAGTGCCTCGGCCAACTCGCGGTGACCGGCGCGGTCACTGGGCAGGAATTCGTGCAGCGGCGGATCAAACAGGCGGATACAGACCGGCTGGCCCTGCATGATGCGGAACAGATCCGCGAAATCGCCACGCTGCATCGGCAAAAGACGCTCGAGCGCGGCGGCGCGGTCGGCGCTGCTGCCGGCAAAGATCATCTCGCGCATGACGCGCAGGCGCGCCTCCTCAAAGAACATATGCTCGGTCCGGCACAAACCGATGCCCTGCGCGTTGAAGTTATGCGCCATCTTGGCGTCCATGGGCGTGTCGGCATTGGCCCGCACGGCGATGTCGCGCACATCGTCGGCCCATTCCATCAGCACCCGAAAGCTGTCGTCATGGCCCGCGTCCAGCAGCGGCGCCCGACCAAAGAGAACCTCGCCATTGGTCCCGTCGATGGTGATCTCGTCGCCTTCCTTCAGCACCCGGCCATCGGGAGCCGTCAGCTTGCGATTGACAGTTTGAAAGCGGATCGAGGAGGCCCCAACGACGCAAGGCAAGCCGATGCCACGCCCGATCACGGCGGCATGGCTGGTCATGCCGCCCCGCTCGGTCAGGATGGCAACGGCGGCGTGCATGCCGCGAATATCCTCTGACGTCGTCTCGCGCCGGACCAGCACGGTGGCCTCGCCGCGCGCGGCGGCGGCCTGCGACGCTTCGGCGTTAAAGACGATCTTGCCCGTGGCCGCGCCGGGGCTGGCGGCGACACCGCGCGCCAGCACGTCGCGTTTGGCCTCGGGATCAACCTGGCGGTGCAGCAACTCGTTCAGTGCGCGCGGCTCGATCCGCATCAGCGCCTCTTCGCGGGCGATGATGCCATCCTCGGCCAGCGCCACCGCGATGCTGACCGCCGCGCGGGCGTTGCGCGCGACGCGCATCCCGTCCAGAAGGTGCAGCTTGCCGTTTTCGATGGTGAACTCGGCCTGCATTTCCTCGCACAGCTTTTCGCGCATCAGCGACAGGTGCGATTTCAGCTCTGCAAAAGCCTCTGGCGCCAGCTCTTCCAGCGAGGGCCCGCGCGGGTCACGCTCCAGATAGAGCGCCTCCTTGCCACCGGACAGCGCATCGCGCCCCTGGCTCTGGCTGAGGTAGCGGCCCGTGATCTGGCGCGCGCCCGACTTGCTGTTGACCAGTTGCATCACGCCGCTGCCGCTTTCGCCGCGGCCAAGGCCGATGGCCATTTCCTGCACCACAAGGCCCAGCCCCGCATCCGCAGGCGCGCCCTTGGCCTGACGCAAGAGGCGGGCGGTGGTGCCGTCCCATGCCCGCGCCATGGAGCGCAGCACCTCGGCCAGTTGCTTGGCGGGATCCTGGGGGAACGCCTCTTCGACCTCGTCCTCATAGACGCGCAAGGCAAAGGCCAGCGCCTCATCGGGATCGCTCGGCATATCGTCCAGCATGTCCGGGTCCAGCCGCGCGACATGGATCGCGTAGCTTTCGACAAAGCGCAGGTATAGGCGCGTGGCCGCCTCGGAGCCGATCCGCCCGGCCAGGTGAGCGCACATCGCGTCCGACATGCCGATGTTCAGCACCGCACGCGGCCCGCCCCAATCGCCATCCTCCGACGAGGGGCGCACACAGAGCAGCGCCTCGGGATCGAGCTGCGACAACAGCGCGCGCATGTCGGGCAAGTCGCCCACCGCAATCGCGTGAACAGCCTTGAACGATAGCGCCACGGTCGGGGGCACGGGCAGGTTCAACCGCGCCAGCCGTTGCAGGCATTTCGCGCGACCGCCATGCGTTTGTGCGGCGATGGGGGCATCGGGCGTGACGCACGTGATATCTGGGTTCGTTTGCTGCACTGCGGCATCCTTGCTGTGTCGGAGGAGCATAGGCGTGATGCCGCACAAGGCAAGGAAAACTGGCGCCTGTCCGAGCCTGCGCCAGCCGGGCGAAACGGAGGGGAGTCTACCCTTCGATCCGGGTCAGATCCGCCGCCGATAGACCGATCTTGCGGATCTGGCCCAGCATATTCAGCCGATTGCGGCGCACCACCTGATTTTCCGCATTGACCTGCACCGCCTCGAAGAAGGCATCAATCGGCGCGCGCAGGTTCGCAAGCGCGCTCATGACCGCGGCGAAATCCTCGGACTTGAGGGCGGTGTCGATCCGCGGCGCGGCATCCTTGAGCGCGTTGAAGAGCGCGCGCTCCTCATCCGTTTCGGAAAATTTCACATCCGCGCCAAAGGAGTATTCAACGCCGTCGTTATCCTCGGCTTGGCTGAGGATGTTGTTGGCCCGCTTGAAGCCTTGCAGCAGGTTGCCCCCGTCCTCGGTCTTGAGGAAGTCGCTGAGCGCCGTGGCGCGCTTGACCAGAAGGGCGAGATCGTCATTGCCCTCCATCGCGATGCAGGCGTCGATCACGTCATGACGCACGCCCTGATCGCGCAGGTAGACCTTGAGGCGGTCGTGGAAGAAGGCGAGGAGGTCATCGCCGAGTTCGCCATATCTTCTTGCGATATCCTGTTGAAACGTTGCGATTGCAATCCGCTCGTGTGTTTCCATCGGGCTATCAGGCATCGTCTCGTCGAGACGCTTTTGTGCTTCTTGGCTTGCCATCTTTGCTTTTTGGCAAGCTTCATCATGATTTTCCAACCATATTTTTGTTAGTTTAGTCACTTGCATGGAACTACCATTCTCAACCAACAACCGAATAACCCCAAGCGCCGCACGCCGCAGCGCATAGGGGTCTTTCGACCCCGTCGGCTTCTCGTCAATCGCCCAGAAGCCCGTCAGCGTGTCGATCTTGTCGGCCAGTGCCACGGCGACCGATACCGGCGCCGAGGGCACGGCATCGCCCGGCCCCAGCGGTTTGTAATGCTCTTCGCAGGCCTCGGGCACGCCGTCATTGTGGCCTGCGGCCTCGGCGTAATAGCGGCCCATCAGGCCCTGCAACTCTGGGAATTCGCCCACCATTTCCGATTGCAGATCGGCCTTGGCCACGCGCGCGGCCTCGGCGGCCAGATCGGGCTTGGCGCCGACCATGGGGGCGATTTCACGTGCCAGCGCCGCGATGCGTTCGATCCGGTCCGCCTGTGATCCCAGCTTGTTGTGGAAGGTGACATTGGCAAGTCCGGCCGCCATGCCTTCCAGCCCGCGCTCCTGCACCAGACGCAGGTCATTCTCCCAAAAGAACTTGGCGTCCGACAGGCGGGCAAAGAGCACCTTTTGGTTGCCCGCAAGGATGGTCGCGCCATCGTCCGTCGTCTCGCGGTTGGCGACAGTCACAAACCGCTCGATCCGGCCCGTTTTCGCGTTGCGCACGGAAAAGAACTTCTGATGTTCCTTCATCGAGGTTTGCAGCACCTCGGGCGGCAAGCCCAGAAACGCCTCGTCAATCGTGCCCATCAGGACGACGGGCCATTCGACCAGCCCGGCCACCTCAGCCAGAAGGCCCCGGTCCTTGACCACTTCCAGACCGGCGGCAAAGGCCTGATTGGTGGCGTCCTGCCAGATCGCATCGGCGCGCTCGGCCGCGTCCAGCACGACATGGCGTTTTTTCAGCTTGGCCGCGTAATCGTCGAAACTGCTGACCGCAAAACGCCCCGGCGCCATGAAGCGGTGACCCTCGGTCGTGTTGCCGGCGGTGATGCCGTCGACGTCCAGATCGACCACATGCGCCTCGCCTGCATCATCGGTGAGGATGCAGAGGATCGAATGGAGCGGGCGCACCCAGCGCAGGGTGCCACTGCCCCAGCGCATGGATTTAGGCCAGGGGAAGCCCCGAATTACGGCTTCCAGCACCTCGGCGACGATCACATCGGCATCGCGGCCCGGACGGATGATGGTGGCGTAATAGACCTGGCCCTTCTTCTCGTCGCGGACTTCGAGGTCTTCGCGGGCCACACCGGCACCGCGCAGGAAGCCCTCGATCGCCTTTTCGGGCGCGTCGGTGCGGGGGCCCTTGCGCTCTTCGCGCTGCGCAGGCGACGATGCGGTCAGACCGCTCAGCGTCAGCGCAAGGCGGCGCGGCGTCGAAAAGGCAGCGGCCCCGGCGTAGGTCAGCCCGGCCTCGACAAGACCGTCCGTCACGCGCGCCTTGAGGTCTTCGGCGGCGCGGGTCTGCATCCGCGCAGGAATTTCCTCGGAGAAAAGTTCGATCAAGAGATCAGGCATGGTCTCACCGTCGTCGCGCCGCCGGATGGGCGGCAATTCGGTGAGGGGGATACCCTCGCGCCGGGGCAAGGTCCAGCGAATAGCGGGCGTTGTCTTTGCGCGTTACTGCATCAAGATGGCGTCAGGAGGGGGCGTGCGCCTTGGCCTTCTGCTTGGCCATGGTGGCGAGGGTGCGCACATCGCTGCCCGCATGACGTGGCACGATGCGATAAACCGCCTCGACCGCGTTTTCGACGGCAAAGCACAAAAGTCCGACCGCGAGCACCGCAAAGAGCACAGCACCGTAGCTGAGCGAGCGCACATAGCCCAGCGCCTGACCGACGCCGCCCGCTTCGCCCGGATCCGAGACGATGCCCGCATAAAGCAAGAAGGCCCCGACGATTGCGACGATGACGCCCTGGGCGATCAGCCCAGCCTTCATCAAGGGGTCCAATCGCTGGGTGGTGGCGGTGACGCGGATGTCTTCCTTGTATTTTCCGCGCACGCCCTTCTGAACGTAGTAAATCCCAGCAGCGATGATGACCCCGCCAAGCACGGCAACCAAAGTTGGGCCATAGGGCAGCGCCATCAGCTTGGCAGTCCAGTTTTCTGCGCCGCCACCGCCGCCACCGCTTTGGCCCATGCCAAGGCCAATGACCGACAGACCAAGAAACCCGTGAATGAGGCCGGTCACGGCCTGCGCAAGCCGCGCGAATATGCCCTTGGCATCGCTGCCGTAATCCTCAAGATCCATGAACGCGTCGATTAGCCGCCAGACCATGTAGGCGACCAAACCAAGGCCGATGACCCAGAGCAGAAGATCACCGAACGCGACCTGCTTGAGATCGGCAAGCGCGTTCTGGGTGCCTTGCGCCGCGCCGCCCCAAAACACCGCCGAGAGGGCCAGGCCGCCCACCACCAGATAAACCAGCGCGCGTGCGCCATATCCCGCGCGCATCACCGGCACGACCCATCCGGGTGCTTTGTCTGCCATCCGCTTTCTCCCTTTGCTCTGAGGAAGAAAGCGTTTTGCAGTGAGTTTCGTTCCGCAGGGAATGGTACCGGGGACGTTTTCAGACGCCGTGCGCCTCAGTAGCCTTCGGGCGGGGCGGGGCAATCCTCGGGCGCCGCATTGCCGTCAAAGACGATCTCGCCGCAGCGGTTGAGCTGGTCCCAGACCCAGCCGCGCCCATCCTCGTGAATGGCGACGATGCGGTCGATGCCGTATTCGACATTCTTGGTGCCCGTAAAGGCCAGCGCGCGGCCGTCCTCGATCGCCTCGCCAATCTCTTGCGCGTCAAAGCAGTCGAACCAGCCGGGCGCGGTCAACGGTTCGGCCTCTTCGTCCAGCACGTAGGTTTCGGTCAGCGTCGCGTGGCTCATCGTGGTCGCAAAGCAGGCGCGATAGCGGATGGGCGAGCTGTCGGCATCAATCGCCCGGAAATCATCATAGACCACAGGCTCGGGCGCATCGGTGATGAGTGAGGTGATCTGCACATCCGTCTCGCCGTTGGGCACAACCTCGTCGTAGTAGGCATAGACCTGCTGGTAATACATGAGGGCGCCGCCGCCCAGCGCGCACACGACCAAAAGCACTGTCAGGAATTTCCCCATGCTCAGGCAGCCCAGCCGCCGGCAGTGGTCTGCACGAAGGCATCGGCGCATTGCTTGGCCAGCGCCCGCACGCGGCCGATGTAGGCCTGACGCTCGGTCACGGAGATCACCCCGCGCGCATCCAGAAGGTTGAAGATGTGGCTGGCCTTGATGCACTGGTCATAGGCGGGATGGGCCATGACGATCCGCTTGCCCGTCTTGGGGTCATCCTGCGGCGCATCCAGAATTGCGCGGCACTCGGCCTCGGCCTCTTCGAAATGACGCAGGAGGGTTTCAGTATTGGCCACGTCGAAATTCCAGCGCGAGTATTCCTCTTCGGTCTGGCGAAAGACATCGCCATAGCTCAGCGGGATGGGCGCGGCGGGATCGTTGTAGGGCATGTCCATCACGTGATCCACGCCCAGGACATACATCGCGAGACGCTCCAGCCCGTAAGTCAGCTCGCCCGAGACGGGCACGCAGTCATGGCCGCCGACCTGCTGGAAATATGTGAACTGGCTGACTTCCATCCCGTCGCACCAGACCTCCCAGCCGAGACCCCAGGCGCCCAAGGTGGGCGACTCCCAGTCGTCCTCGACAAAACGGATGTCGTGCAGGCCAGCGTCGACGCCGATCGCCTCAAGGCTGCCCAGATAGAGATCTTGCAAGTTGGGCGGGCTTGGCTTGATCAGCACCTGATACTGGTAATAATGCTGCAAACGGTTCGGATTTTCGCCATAGCGCCCATCCGTGGGCCGGCGCGAGGGTTGCACATAGGCGGCCGCCCAAGGGCGCGTGCCGAGGCTGCGCAGCGTGGTTGCGGGGTGAAACGTGCCAGCCCCGACCTCCATGTCGTAGGGTTGCATCACGGCGCACCCTTGGGTGGCCCAATAGGTCTGAAGCCTCAGGATGATCTCCTGAAAACTGCGCGGCTTGGCTGGCAAATCGGTCATGGAGGCCCCTCTAGGACGGCATCGGGGCACGTATGGCCCCTGAAATCGCGCCCTCTACCTACGGCGCGCCGTGCGAGGGGTCAATCACGCGCCGGGAGGTAATTTGACGCGGGCGCGGCGGGGCCGAACAGGTGGCGCAGAACAGGCGGTGTCGTGTATATTTTAGATGCATGAGGCTGGTTTTTTGATAGAAGCCCAGTAACACGCTGGAAAGCGCGATTGGCTCAAGGGTTAGATACGAAATGATACGGAGTTTTCTGGCGGCTGTCGCCATCTTGGTTGCAGGCACCACTGGGGCGCTCGCGCAACAATCAGGCGATGTTGGCGATGGCGCTGCACCACTGGTCTGGGTCCAGATCGAGGCGCAGCCGAACCTTGCTGCCATCAACGAGGCGCTGCGCCGTCGCAGCGCCGTGCTGAACGACGTGAACGGCTTCGATCTTGGTGGATCGGGCTGGTATGTCGTGGCGTTGGGGCCCTATGAGGCGGAAAATGCAACCGAAATCCTGAACCGTCTGCGCCGCGAAGGGCGCATCCCCCGCGACAGCTATATCGCCGAAAGCAGCGATTACGCGCGCCAGATCTGGCCCGTGGGCACCAATCTGCTGACCGAGCGCGCCGCACCCGCCCCCGAGCCCCAGCCGCAGCCAGAGGCCCTCCGGGAGGCGATTGACGGGATTGCCGCATTGGCAGACCCGATCAGCGAGCCTGACACAATACCTCTGGTCGAGCCCGAGCCCGAAATCCGGGACGAGACCCCACGCGAAGCGCGCGCAAGCGAGGCGACGCTCAGCCGCGAAGCGCGGGCCGATTTGCAGGTCGCCCTGCAATGGGCTGGCTACTACGATGGGCGGATTGATGCCGCCTTTGGACCGGGCACGCGCAGGTCGATGTCGAACTGGCAGGATGCCAACGGATACGAGATGACAGGCGTTCTGACCACGATGCAGCGCGAAGAGCTGTTGCGCCAATACAACGCCGTGCTCGATGGCATGGGCATGGAGCGCGTCGTCGAGGCCAAGGCCGGGATCGAGATGCAGGTGCCGCTGCGTGTGGTCAGCTTTGCCCGCTATGAGCCGCCTTTCGTACAGTTCGACGCCTCAGGTGATCTGCCCGCGCGCGTCCTTATGATCAGCCAGGAGGGCACGCAAGATACGCTCTATGGCCTTTATGACATCATGCAGACGCTTGAAATCGTGCCGCAGGATGGCCCGCGGGAGCGGCGCGGCGACGGCTTTACGCTCGTCGGGGAAAACGCCCGCATGATCTCGCACACCGAGGCGCAGTTGCAAGATGGCCAGATCAAGGGTTTCACCCTGATATGGCCGGCCGGCGATGAGGATCGGCGCGCGCGCGTTCTCGGGCTCATGCAGGACAGCTTTACCCGCACGGACGGCGTGCTCGACCCCGCCGCAGGGGCCAATGACGCGCAGAGCATTGATCTGGTCTCGGGGCTCGAGATCCGCAAGCCGCTCTTTACGCGCTCGGGCTTTTACGTCGATGAGCGCGGCACGGTCGTCACCACGTCCGAGCTGGTCGACGCGTGCGGACAGATCACCATCGAGAACGGTCAGGAAGCCGAGATCGCCACCTCGGACGCGGCGCTTGGCGTGGCTGTCCTGCGCCCCAAGGGCAGCATCGCTCCGATCGGGGTGGCGTCACTGGCCCAAGGCGAGCCGCGCCTGCAATCGGAAGTGACCGTTGCGGGCTATTCCTATGGCGGCGTTCTGGGCGCGCCTTCGCTGACCTTCGGCACAGTGTCGGATATTCGCGGGCTCGACGGGCAGGACAATGTCGCGCGCCTCGCGCTCAATACGCTTGAGGGCGATGTGGGCGGCCCGGTGATGGATGCAGGCGGCGCCGTTCTGGGGATGCTGCTGCCGCGCCAGCAGGGTGGCCGCATGTTACCCGAGGATGTCGCCTTCGCCGCAGATGCACAGGCCCTGTCACGGCTGCTGAGCGAGGCGGGCACCACGACCGCCACAGCTGCCCCCGGCAGCCCGCTGGCACCGGCGCAAATGTCGGACCGCGCGGCGGGCATGACCGTGCTGGTCAGCTGCTGGGAATAGCCCGCCGGGAACATACGGGCCCTGAAAAGGCAATCGGCGGCAGGTGACCTTGCCGCCGAGACACTGTAAGGAACGGGCCAACCGTCAAAACTCCAAAGGCCCGCCCCCTGATGAGCAAGCCCCCGAAATCCAAGCGCGCGCCCCTCTATTCCGAGCGGGACCGCGATAATCTGCGCTGGCTCTGGGTGCGGTATCTGCGCCAGAAGGCGCCGTGGCTCTTTGTGGTGCTGGGCATGATCCTGGTGCAGGGCGTCGTCTATCAGCAGTTCCTGTCGATGACCGAAAGCGGCCTGCGCGTGATCTTTGAGAGCGGCAGCGTGGCGGACCTGGTGCAGGTGTGCATTGTGGTCTTTGTGCTTTTTGCGGTGCGCGCGCTGATGTCCTACCTCGTGCCGCGCGTCACGGTCTGGATCAGCAATGACGCCATATTCCAGATGCGGCGCGACCTGATCGAGCACATGATGCGCCTCGATCTGGCCTATTTCGAGCGGACCAAGTCGGGCGAGATCATCCAGCGGCTGGTGACGCAGACCCAGGCCTTGGGCGTCTTCGTCGGGCAGGCCACAGCCAATGCGGTGCGCGACGCGGTGACTGTCATGATCGTGTCGGGCTATCTGATCTGGAAAAACCCGATCCTCTTTTCGACGGCCGTCGTCGTCCTGCCCTTCATCATCTGGGTGATGAATTACGTCTCGGACCGCGTGAAAATCGTGCAGGGCGAGGCCGAGACTGCGCTGGGCGAGTATATGAACGGCATCGAGGAAACGACGGCCGGGATGCGCACGGTCAAGATCGCGGGCCAGGAGGGCGTCGAGACGGACCGCCTGATGAAAGGCACCGGGTCGATCCGCGATCTGATGAACCGGGTCCAGATCACGCAGGCGTTGTCCATGCCGTCGATCGATCTCAGTTCGGCGTTCGTCTATGTGCTGGTCATCGGTGGTGGCGGCTACATGGTGCTGTCGCCCGAGTTTGACATGGACGGCGCGGGCATCATCACCTTCCTTCTGGGGATGGTCATGGTCTTTGACCCCGCGCGCCTGCTTGCGCTCTTCTTTGGCAATCTGCCCTCGAACCTCGTTCTGCTGGACCGCATCCGCCGCCTGCATGACGAGGTGCCCAGCATCACCGACAAGGAGGGCGCCGTCGCCGAATTCGACACGCGCGGCGACATCGTGCTGGAGGATGTGCATTTCTCCTATTCCGAGGATCAGCCCCTCTTTGCCGGCCTCGACATGACATTCAAGGGCGGCGAAGTCTCGGCCATCGTCGGCTCGACCGGGTCGGGCAAGACGACGGTGCTGTCGCTGCTGACGCGGCTTTATGACACCAAGGGCGGGCGCATCACCATCGGCGGCCAACCCATCGACCAACTGAAGGTAACCGCCCTGCGCAGCGCCTATTCGGTGGTCGCGCAGGACATCGTGATCTTCAACAACTCGATCTGGGAGAATATCCGCTACGTCAAACCCGGCGCCAGCGATGCAGAGGTCTGGCAAGCCGCCGAGAATGCGGAAATCGCCGATGTGATCCGCGCGCGGGGCGGCGCGGCGGTCGGCCCCAAGGGCGCGCAGTTGTCGGGCGGCCAGAAGCAGCGCATCGCCATCGCCCGCGCCTTTCTCAGCGACGCGCCCATCATCCTGCTGGACGAGGCAACAAGCGCGCTGGATCAGGCGACCGAGGCACGGATCAAAAGCGCGCTGGACCGCCTGACGCGCGGCAAGACGACGATCATCGTCGCGCACCGGCTGTCGTCCATCGCGGATGCCGACCGGATATTCGTGCTGGAGGCCGGACAGCTGGTCGAAGAGGGGCGGCATGAGCAGTTGCTGGAGCAAAACCGGCTTTATGCGCAGCTCTACAGCGCGCAGAAACAGGGCTATGACAAGAAGGTCTAGGGCCGCTGCGCCCTTGCCCCTACGCGCCCCAACCCATAGCTATAAGCCATATCATTTGGCCTGTGACCAAGGTTTACTTACCCGAGGACAGACATCCACCAAGGAGCCATTCCATGACCCAACGTCTTCACCTCGTTTTTGGCGGCGAATTGATCGACCCGTCCAAGAACGTGTTCAAGAACGTGGACGATCTGCACATCGTCGGCATTTTCCCAGATTACCAAAGCGCACATAACGCCTGGAAGGGCGAGGCGCAGCGCACGGTGGACAACGCGCATATGCGCTATTTCATCGCCCATCTGCACCGCCTGCGCGACGAAGAGGCGCCTGCCTCGCCGACCGAAGAGCTGGGCTGAGGCATACCTCATGGCCCGGTCGCTCAGCCTTGCGGCCTATATGGCGCTGGCCCGGCGCGGTTCGGCCGCGCCCGATGACGCGTTCGAGCCGAGCGAGCCGCGCCCCGAGGGCGCGGTGATCTGGGGCCATGCGACCAGCCTTGAGCACGCGAATGCGCTGGTGCAGATGATCCAGCGCCTTGCGGTGGCACGCGGCGGCGCAGCGGGGGTCGCGGGTGGCGGCCTGCATCTGCTGCTGACGACTGCGCAGGGCGTCGAGCTGCCCCATCACAAGCGCGCGCTGACTTGCCACCAAACGCTGCGCGCCGACACTGCCGCCAACGCCGCGGCGTTTCTGGCCCATTGGCGGCCCGATATCTGCCTCTGGACCGGCGGTGATCTGATGCCGGCGCTGCTGACCTCTGCGGATACGGCGGGCGTGCCCCTGATCCTTGTTGATGCCGATGCCACGATGCTCGAGCGGTCGAGCTGGCGTTGGCTGCCCGATATGACGCCTGCCCTTCTGACGCGGTTTCGCCGCATCATGGCACGCTCGGACGGGGCCGCGCGCCATTTGCGCAGCCTCGGTGTGCCCGAGGACAAACTCAGCGTCACGGGCCTCTTTCAGGAGGGTGCCATCGCCCTGCCATATGACGAGCCCCTGCGCGAGGAAATGGCGACTTCCCTGCGCGGGCGGCCCATCTGGCTGGCCGCGATGGTGTGCCACTCGGAGCTTGAGGTGATCCTGACCGCGCACAGGCAGGCCAGCCGTCTGGCGCACCGCTTGTTCCTGATCCTCGTGCCCGAGGATGAAACCGAAACCGAGGCCTTTCGCGCGACCCTGCGCAAGGGCAACTGGCGCCATGCCGTCTGGTCGCAGGGCGGAATGCCCGGCGAGGCGACGCAAGTCTTGCTGGCCGATACGCGCGGCGAAATGGGGCTGTGGTATCGCCTTGCCACGATTGCGTTCATGGGCAATTCGCTGCTGCCCGGCATGACGGGCAGCGACCCGAACGAACCTGCCGCGCATGGCACCGCGATCGTCTATGGCCCCAACGTCCCGCGCTACCTGCCCAGCTACAAGCGCTACGCGGGCGCGGGCGGCGCGCGGATCGTGCGTGATGCAGGCACGCTGGCGGGCGCGCTGGCGCATCTGATTGCCGCCGACCGCAGCGCGACCATGGCCCATGCCGCGTGGGAGGTCGCAACGGCAGGCGCTGAGGTGACAGACCATATCCTCGACATGCTGCAGGATATGCTCGACGATCTGGAGGCGCGCTGATGCGCGCGCCCGCCTTCTGGCTGAACCCGCCCGAGGCGCCGGGCCTGCGCGCGCGCCTACTTGCGCCGCTGGGCGCGCTCTATGCCCACGCCACCGCTCGGCGGCTGTCAGGCGGCACGGCGGTGCACGCGCCGGTGCCGGTGATCTGCGTCGGCAATCTCAACGCGGGCGGCACGGGCAAGACGCCCACCGTGATCGCGCTGGTTCAGCACCTGACGGCGCGCGGGCGCGCTGTGCATGTGGTCAGCCGCGGTCACGGCGGGCGGCTGGAGGGGCCTGTGCAGGTCGACCCCACGACGCATGACGCCGCCGATGTCGGGGACGAGCCGCTGCTCATCGCGGCCTTTGCGCCGGCATGGGTGGCGCGTGACCGGGCACTGGGGGCGCTGGCTGCAAGCGCGGCGGGCGCCGAGGTCATCGTGATGGACGACGGGTTTCAGAACCCCGGCGTGCACAAGGATATGTCGCTGATCGTGGTCGATGCGGTGGCAGGTTTCGGCAATGGCCGCTGCCTGCCCGCCGGGCCGCTGCGCGAGCCGGTGGACGTGGGCCTTGCCCGCGCGGATCTGCTGCTCTCGATCGGGGGCGCGGGGGCGCAGCGCGCCTTCTCCGAGACGTGGGGCGATGCTCTGGCGGTGCCGCGCTTGCGCGGCGCGCTGGCGCCCTTGCAGACCGGAATGGACTGGCACGGCACGCGGTGTCTGGCCTTTGCCGGGATCGGGCACCCCGAGAAATTCTTTGCCACGTTGCGCGGTCTGGGGGCTGATCTGGCCGCGACCGAGGCGTTGGACGATCACCAGCCCTTCACCCCCGCCCTCCTGAGCCGGCTCGAGGCCGAAGCCACAAAGTTGGGCGCGCAAATGGTCACCACCGAAAAGGACGCGGTGCGCCTGCCAGCTGCATTCCGCGGCAAGGTGCTGACGGTTCCAGTCCGCCTCGAGATCGAGGATTGGACCGAAGTGGATGCGCGGCTGAACGCCTTGGGTCTGTGAGTCACCGCACCGCGTCTGCCTCAGCCCTTGGCAGGCAGTTTCGGCGACGCCTTTGCCAGCGATAGCTCGGCGTCCGAAAAACGGATCGGAGTTCTGACCCCCGGCACACCATCCGGCGCGATCTGCATACCGCGCGCGATGATCTGCGGATCGGCATAGACCTCGTCCAGCGTGTTGATCGGACCGGCAGGCACGCCCGCCGCCTCGCAAGCCGCCAGCAGCCCCTCCTTGGTGAAGCCCGCCGTGCGCGCCGTCAAAAGGGCGCTCAGCTGGTCCCGCAGCGCTACGCGGCTCTCGTTGGTTGCATATTCGGGGGCTGTCGCCAGTTCGGGCGCGCCCAGCGCAGCGCAAAGGCGCTGGTATTGCGCGTCGTTGCCGACCGCGATGATGATATACCCGTCCGAGCAGTCAAAGACCTGATAGGGCGCCAGATTGGGATGGAAATTCCCGATGCGCCCCGGTGCCTCGCCCGTGGTCAGGTAGTTCATCGACTGGTTGGCCGTAACGGCGACCGCCACATCCAAAAGCGCCATGTCGATCTGCTGACCCTTGCCTGTCACGCTGCGCTGGTGCACCGCCGCGAGGATCGCGGTGGTTGCATAAACGCCAGTGAAAAGATCGGTGATGGCAACGCCCACGCGCTGCGGCTGGCCCTCGGGCGCGCCGGTGATCGACATCAGGCCCGACATGCCCTGAATGATGTAGTCATAGCCCGCGCGATGCGCATAGGGACCATCCTGACCGAACCCGGTGACCGAGCAATAGATCAGGCCGGGGTTCAGCGCTGCGAGGCTGGCATAATCCAGCCCGTATTTGGCAAGCCCGCCGACCTTGAAATTCTCGATCACGATGTCGGCGTCCGCAACCAGCGCCCGCACCTCTGCCTGCCCCTCCGGCGTGCGGAAGTCAATGGCAACGCTCGTCTTGCCCCGGTTGCAGCCATGAAAATAGGCCGCGCTCCGGTCGCCCTCGCGCTCGACAAAGGGCGGGCCCCAGCGGCGTGTGTCGTCGCCTTCTGGGCTTTCCACCTTGATGACTTCGGCGCCCAGATCGGCCAGCGTCTGGCCAGCCCAGGGGCCGGCCAGGATGCGTGCCAGTTCGACAACCTTCAGACCAGCAAGAGGCGCGCCGCTCATTCGGCCAGCTTCTCTTCGATGATTTCCTGCAGTTCGGCGTAGGGCATGTTGCCGTATTGCTCGCCGTTGATCATCAGGGTCGGCGTCGACGAGATGTCGTCGGCTTCGGCATTCTGATTGAACCACGCCAGCAACGTCTCGGCCTTGTCCGCATCCTCGAGGCAGGCGTTGATCTGATCCTCTTCCAGTCCCGCGACCTTGCCGATGCGGCGCAGATTGTTCGAGATGGCAACGGCGTCGTCGGCATTGAGCCAGTCACTCTGCTGCTCGTAGAGCATGTCGGAAATGCCAAAGAACCGGACCGGCCCCGCGCAACGCGCCAGCATCGACGCCCAGAGGCCGGGACGATCAAAATAGACATCGCGATAGATGAAATGGACCTTGCCAGTGTCGATGTAATCACGCTTGAGCTCTTGGAATGTCGTCTGGTGGAACGTCGCGCAATGTGGGCAGGTAAAGGACGCGTATTCGGTAATCGTCACCGCGGCATCCTCGGGACCCATGGTCATCTCAGAGATCGAGGAGGTGTCGACATCCGCGACTTCGGGGGCGTCAGTGGTCTCGGTGGTCTCGGGCACGGTGGTGACATCGGGCCCCTGACGACCGCCCAGTTGCCACCAGAGCACGCCTCCGACGATGGCCAGAATGGCCGCCCCGATGAGTATTTTGCGGTTCATTGCGTTATTCCTTTTCGGATCAGCGTTTTGACTTGGATAATACGTTTTGCGCAAGAGCTTCAAGCGCGGCCCTCAGGCCATCGTCGACCACGGGCGCGGCCATCCGGCGCGCCTCTTCGATGGCGGCGGGATCGGGTGCGCGCGGTGCGGGTTTGGCCGCGCGGTGCTGAAAGCTCACCTGCCCCTCGGCAAAGCCGGTGGGCGCGGTCTGCGTGATTGTGATGCGACTGATCGCGTTATAGCCGTAGACGGCGTTGACGCGGGCGCGCAGCCCCTCCTTTTGCATCTCCAGCACCGGCGCCTGCGCGCCGGTTGTCAGCAAGGTCAGTGTCGCGCCCATGCCGCCGCGCCCATGGCCCACCTTGACCGGGCGCGCAATGGCGGCGATGTCCTCGCCGACGATCTCGGCCCATTGGGTCAAAAGGCGCGATTCGGCAAACCCGCGACTTTCCGACACCTTGCGGATGCGCTCCTGCAAAAGTGTGCTGGAGCGGGCGAAACCCTTGGTGGTGGGACGGCGGGGCGACATGCGTTGACCTCCTGTCGGTGCGCGCCATTCTAGGGCATGGTGCTGGGCATGCCAGCAGATAACCCGCAGAAAACACGAAGGGCGTTATAAACAATGCGTGAGACAAGCCTGCCGCGCGCCGCCGATCTGCTGGACTGGTATGACCGCCATGCCCGCGCAATGCCGTGGCGTGTGCCGCCCGCCGCGCGTCTGGCCGGTGCGGCGCCCGACCCCTATCGCATCTGGCTGTCCGAGGTGATGCTCCAGCAGACGACCGTTGCCGCCGCCACGCAGTATTTCAACCGGTTTACTACCCGCTGGCCCACCGTCGCGGATCTGGCCGCTGCCGAAGACGGCGAGGTGATGGGCGCATGGGCGGGACTTGGGTATTACGCCCGCGCGCGCAACCTGCTGAAATGCGCGCGCGCAGTCGTGGCCGAGCATGACGGGCAGTTTCCGTGCGATCACGCCCAGTTGCTCGGGCTGCCCGGCATCGGCCCCTATACAGCCGCCGCGATCTCGGCCATCGCCTTCGATCAGCCCAATGTCGTCGTCGACGGCAATGTCGAGCGTGTGATGGCGCGCCTGCACGACATCCATACCCCCTTGCCCGCCGCCAAGCCCGAGCTGGTCGCAGCCGCGACCGCGCTGACGCCCGCCCGGCGCCCCGGCGACTATGCGCAGGCGGTGATGGATCTGGGCGCGACAATCTGCACACCGCGCAGCCCTGCTTGCGGCATCTGCCCGTGGCGCGATCCTTGCGCGGCGCGCGCCAGCGGCACCGCCAGCGAGCTGCCGAAAAAGACACCGAAAAAGACCAAGCCGACGCGCCTCGGCATCGCCTATGTCGCGCAGCGCAGCGACGGCGCGCTCCTTCTGGAGCGGCGCGAGGGCCGCGGCCTTCTGGGCGGAATGCTGGGCTGGCCCGGCAGTGACTGGTCCGAGGAAGCGCCCGCGCCAGCACCGCCGCTCGAGGCCGATTGGCAGCCCGTCGGCGAGGAGGCCCGCCACACCTTCACGCACTTTCATCTGCGGCTGACCATCATGGTCGCGCATGTGCCGATGGATGCCGCGCCCGCCCGAGGCACCTTTGCCCCATTGGCCGAATTTCAGCCCGCGCAGCTGCCCACAGTCATGCGCAAAGTGTATGATCTGTCGCGTGGCGTTCTGCGCAAAATCGGCTAGATTGCGCCGAGATCATTCCGGAGCCCCCCCGATGTCCACCCTCGCCCAGATCCGCCGCGCCATCCCCTTTTGGATGTCGCTTCTGCTCGTCCCCATTGCGGTGCTGGGCGCGCTTCACGGGGGCTGGACGGTGGTCCTGCTGCCGATCTTCACCTGGTATTTCTTTTCCCTGCTGGACGCGTTTCTGGGCCTCAACCTCGAGAATCTCGATCCCGAGGACAGCGATACAAGCTGGTATCGCGCCATCACGCTGATCTGGGCGCCGGTGCAGTTCGCTCTTCTCTTCTGGCTGATCTGGTATGTTCCCCAAGCGGCGCATCTGGGGGCGCTGGAAAAGATCGTCCTTTTCTTTGGCGTCGGCGTCATCACCGGCACGGTCGGCATCAACTACGCGCATGAGTTGATGCACCAGAAACCGAAATCCGAGCGCATGATGGCCGATCTGCTCTTGGCCATGGTCCTTTACTCGCATTTCCGGTCCGAGCATTTGCAGGTTCACCACCGCCATGTCGCCACCCCGCGCGACACGGTGACGGCGCGCTACAACGAGGGGTTTCATCGCTTTTTCGCGCGCGTCCTGCGCGGCAGCCTGACCTCGGCCTTTCGCGCCGAGGCGGCGATGCTGGCCCGGCGCGGAAAGCGGTGGACACACCGCACCAACCCCTTCTGGCGCTACTGGGCGCTGCAGGCAGCGATGCTGGCGCTGGCGCTGGTCCTGGGCGGCTGGACGGGCCTTGCGCTCTTCCTCTGGCAGGCGCTGATCGCGATCTGGCAACTTGAGCTGGTCAACTACGTCGAACATTACGGCCTGACGCGCGAGCATCTGGGAGGGGGCAAATACGAGCATGTCAAACCGCGCCACAGCTGGAATGCGGCGCATAAGGCCTCGAACTGGCTGCTGATCAACCTGCAACGCCACTCCGATCACCATTACAAACCCGACCGCCGGTTTCCCCTGCTGCAAAACTATACCGAGGACGAGGCGCCGCAACTGCCCTATGGCTATCCGATCATGACCATGGCCGCGATGGTGCCGCCCCTCTGGCGGCGCGCGATGAACCCGCGCGTTCGGGCGTGGCGCCGCGCTAATTACCCCGGCATCACCGACTGGCAGCCCTACAACAAGGCAACCAATCCGCCCCCCGCTTGAAGCGGGACGGGCGCGCGGCTAGCGTGGCGCAAACCTCAGACCGGAGACCGTCATGCCAGATACATCGCAGCCCTTCCCGCATCTCTTTACTCCGCTCAGAATCGGCGGTGTCGAGGTGTCGAACAGGATCCTGTCGACCGGGCACGACACGTCGATGGCCCATGCGGGCCATGTCACGGACGCGATGATCGCCTATCACGAGGCGCGGGCGCGCGGCGGCGCGGGCTTGATCGTCAGCCAGGTCGTCGGGGTGCATGAAACGGCGCGCTATACCTCGCATGTGCTGATGGGCACCGACGACAGCTGCCTACCGGGATTTCGCCGGTTGGCCGAAACCGTCCACGCGCATGGCACGCGCATCTTTGCCCAGCTTTTCCATCCGGGGCGCGAGATCATGGAGGTCGCGGACGGCACCGCGCCGGTGGCCTATTCGTCCTCCGCCACGCCATCCGACCGCTTTCACGTGATCCCGCGCGCGATGAGCGTGGCCATGATCGGCGAAGTCGTCGAGGGCTACGGCGCGGCCGCCCGCCGGATGCAGGAGGCGGGCATGGACGGGGTCGAGATCGTGGCCAGCCACGGCTACCTGCCCGCGCAATTCCTCAGCCCGCAGATCAACCAGCGCGAGGACGCCTACGGCGGCAGCTTCGAGAACCGCATCCGCTTTGCGCTCGAGGCGATCAAGGCCGTCCGCGCAGCCACCGGAGAGGATTTCGCGATCGGCCTGCGCATTTCTGGCGATGAGCATGTCGAGGGCGGGATGCGCGATGCCGACAGCCTCGAGGTGATCCAGGCGCTGGCGCCGCTGCTGAATTACGTCAACGTCATCGCCGGCACCTCAGCCAGCCTTGGCGGCTCCATCCATATCGTGCCGCCCATGTCTCAGGAGACGGGGTACGTCGCCCCCTTCGCCCATGCGGTCAAGCAGAGCGTGGACATTCCCGTCATGGTCGCGGGACGCATCAACCAGCCGCAGGAGGCCGAAGGCATCATCGCCTCGCGCCAGGCCGACATGTGCGGCATGACGCGCGCGATGATCTGCGACCCGATGATGCCGGCCAAGGCGCGGGATGGGCAGGCAGACGACATCCGCGCCTGCATCGGATGCAATCAGGCGTGCATCGGGCATTTTCACAAGGGCGTGCCGATCTCCTGCATCCAGTATCCCGAATCGGGCCGGGAGCTGATCTATGGCGCGCTGCGCCGCGCCGAGACGCCGAAACGCATCATGGTGATCGGCGGCGGCCCTGCAGGCATGAAAGCCGCCGCGACCGCCGCGGCCATGGGCCACCACGTCGAGCTGCACGAGGCCACCGCACAGCTGGGCGGTCAGGCGCTTCTGGCACAGATGCTGCCGGGCCGGGCCGAGTTCGGCGGCATCGTCACGAACCTGCGCTCCGAGATGGAGCGCGCGGGCGTATCGGTGCATCTCAACAGCGAAGTGACGGCCGAAAGCGTCACACGCGCCGCGCCGGGCGCTGTCATCGTCGCCACCGGCGGCACCGCCCGCCTGCCCCAAGGGATGGAATTCGGCGAGGACGCCCATATCGTTACCGCTTGGGATGTCCTGCGCAGCCACGCGAATGTCGGCGGCAGCGTCACGATTGCCGACTGGCGGGCCGATTGGGTCGGCCTCGGCGTGGCCGAACTGCTGGCCAGCGCGGGCCGCCGCGTGCGCCTTTGCGTCAATGGAACCCATGCGGGCGAGATGCTGCAAAGCTATGTGCGCGACAGCATGGTGGGCCGCATCCAGAAACTGGGGGTCGAGATCATCCCCTACGCGCAGCTCTTTGGCGCTGACGAAAGCACCGCATATTTCCTCAATACGGCAAACGGCGAGCCGATCCTGGTAGAAGAGACCGAAACGCTGGTGCTGGCCCAAGGCACGTCCAGCCGCGATGGCCTGCTGAACACGCTGGACAGCTATGCCGGGCAGGTCATCGGCATCGGCGACTGCATGGCACCGCGCACCGCCGAAGAAGCCGTGCTGGACGGGCTGAAAGCGGCTTGGGCGGTCTGACGAGACATAGCGAAGATTGAGTATTTCCGCCAAGATGAAGCCCTGCCGCCGCTGCTTCATCTTGGTAAAAATACTCATTCTCACGCGCGCCACCAGCGCCGCGTTTCACGAAAAAAAAAACACCCCACCGAAACCTCGGCAGGGCGCAGTTGAGGTGGTGCCTAGCGTCAGACCACAGGCACCGGCGGTATTCTTGTTTATCTCTGGGAGGCCCTTAGTTCGGGCGCTCGGCCATCTCGGCGCGGATCTGCTGGCGCAGAAGGTCGATGGGCACGCGCTTGCCGTCCTTCTTGAAGTGCCAATAGGTCCAGCCATTGCAGCTGGGCGCGCCTTCGAGATGGGCGCCGACCTGATGGATCGAGCCCTTGATGTCGTCGCCGATCAGCGTGCCATCGGCGCGCACCTTGGCCTTGTGGCGTTGGTTGAGCGAATAGAGCTCCTCGCCGGGGCGCAGCATTCCGCGTTCTACCAGCTGGCCGAAGGGCACGCGCGGCTCGGCGCGTTTGGAGGTGCTGACCTGTAGCGCCTCGCGGTCGAATTTGCGAATACCCTTGAGGCGCTTTTCCGCGACGGTGCGATAGCCCTCGTCACGCTCGATCCCGATGTAGTCGCGGCCCAGCATCTTGGCCACGGCGCCGGTGGTGCCAGTGCCAAAGAACGGGTCGAGCACCACGTCGCCGGGATTGGTGCTGCCCACGATGACGCGGTGCAGCAGGCTTTGCGGTTTTTGTGTTGGATGGGCCTTGTCGCCCGCCTCGTCCTTGAGCCGCTCGTGCCCGGTGCAGATCGGCAGCACCCAGTCGCTGCGCATCTGCACGCCATCATTGAGCGATTTGAGCGCTTCGTAGTTGAACGTGTATTTCGCGCCTTCGGATTTCGAGGCCCAGATCATCGTCTCATGCGCGTTGGTCAGGCGTTTGCCGCGAAAGTTGGGCATCGGGTTGGATTTGCGCCAGACCACGTCATTGAGGATCCAGTAGCCTGCATCCTGAAGCGCAGCACCGACGCGAAAGATGTTGTGATAAGAGCCGATGACCCAGATCGCGCCACTCGGTTTCAGCAAGCGGCGCGCGGCAGCCAGCCATTCGCGCGTGAACTTGTCATAGACGGCAAAGCTGTCGAACTGGTCCCAGGCGTCATCGACCGCATCGACCTGGCTGTTGTCGGGGCGATGCAGATCGCCGCGCAGCTGCAAGTTATAGGGTGGATCGGCAAAGATCAGATCGACCGAATTGGCCGGGAGCGCGTTCATCACCTCGATGCAATCGCCCGGCATAATCGTGTTGAGAGGAAGCGCGGGTGCGCCCTCGATTTTCGTCATCTTTGTCATGTCTTGCCTCTGTCCCGGCGCGTTTTTGCGCTCTGTCTGCTTGTGGACAAAGTTGCTCTAAAGGCGATTCGCGGTCAATTTCTTTTTTGAATCAGGAGGTTAGTTATTTATCTTGATACAAGATATTGTGCACTGGCTTGAACGAACGTCTATGGTGTGGGGTCACGCCCATATCTCGGAGGGCCTGTTTGTGGCTCTTTGACGGATATCCTGCGTTCGTTTCCCAGCCATATCCGGGGCAGTGTTGCGCCAAATCCCACATGACATGATCTCGACATATTTTGGCCACGATTGAGGCCGCCGAAATCGAAACCGACAGGGCATCGCCGCCGATAATCGCCCGCGCCGGGACGGTCAGACCGCGCGGGATCATGTTGCCGTCAATCAGGGCCAGATCGGGCTGGCGCGGCAGGCCGGCGATGGCGCGCTCCATCGCCAGATGCGAGGCGCGCAGGATGTTCAGCGCGTCGATCTCCTCCACGCTCGCGTGGGCGATGCTGACCTCGGCGGTGGCGACGATAAGATCGCGCAGCGCGAGGCGGCGCACCCTGGTCAGTTTCTTGGAGTCGTTCAGCCCCTCGGGGATGTTCGCGGCATCCAGCACGACGGCCGCCGCCGTTACCGGCCCGGCAAGCGGACCGCGCCCGACCTCATCGACACCCGCGATGATGCGCGCGCCGCCCGCCAGTGCCGCCGTCTCGAAAGAGTAGTCGGGGTTGCTCATGACAAAAGGCAAAGCACGCCGCGCGTAAAATGACCAGCCACGACGGCAAAGGGCCCCGCGGTGGGGGCCCTGCTACATCTTGGGTCACGCCGCGCGCGGCGCGTCTTAGTAATAGGGGCGCGCGCTATAGCGCTGCTGACCATATCCGTGGCGCTGTATGTGGCGTTGGGGATGACCGTGGCGATGGACGCGCTCGACCTTGCGGTGCCGGGGTTTTTGAAAGCGGTAGCCAGGCTGCTGATAGACGTGGCGCTTTGGCTGATACCGCTGCTGATACTGCGGCTGATGGTATTGGCGCTGCACCGAGTTGCGCTGGATGGACCGGCGCTTGTCCTTTTGCGCTTCGTTGATGGCGGCACCGACTATGGCGACACCCGCGATGGCGGCCAAAGCGCGGGCCAGATCGCGGTCCAAGGCCTGCGCGGGGGCGGCGGTCAGGCCGGTGACGGCAATCGAGGCCGCGATGACGAGGGACATGAATTTGCGTGCCATTGTGAAATCCTTTCGGGATGGCTGAGGTGAAATACCCTTTCATAATGGCCGCCGACCCTGCCCCATCGCAATAACACGCCGCTGCTATCGGATAACCACCGGGCGCAGGCGCATGGGATATTGTATAGCGCTCGGCGCTTCGCCATGGTCGGCTCCATGATGAAAACGCTCCTCCCCCTGGTCCTTGCGACCCTGATCGCGGCGCCCGCCAGCGCCGCCTGCCTTGCCGAATACAAGGCCAAGCGAGACAATCCGCTGGAGCTGTTCTACGGGACGGCGCAGATCAGCGGCGCCTGCACCATGGCCGAGGCCAATGCGCAACTGCGCGACCAATTGGCCGCGCAGGGCCTGACCTTGCTCAAGGTGCTTTCGGTGCGCCAGCAATGAGGGGGCACGAGAAATGAAGGGCGATATCATTCTTGCCGCCGATGCGCGCCGGTCCGGCAGCCGCGTGGTGTTGTTCGGCGTCGCGGCTATCGTCGCGATCCTGTCGCTGGCGGCGATCCTCCTGTTCGTCTCGCTGCCCGATGCGGGCGCGTTCAACGCGCGGGTCGAACAGATCTTTGTCGAGAATGATGCGCTGACCAGCGACGCCGAGATCAAGCTGCTCGAGATACTCGCCCTGTCGGGCACCGCCTTCAGCGAAACGCTGGTCAGCTACCGGATGGTAATCTTCGTTCTGCTGGTCTTCAGCACCGCCCTGCTGATCGCGGCGCTTACCTTTTTGGTGATGCTGACGTTGCTCAACCGCCGCATGGCACAGATCGAGCAGTCGGGCATTCAGGTCAGCTCGCTTTTGATCAGCCGGGCCGAGAAGTCGGTCTATCTGAACAACATGGGGTTCAAGCTGACCGATGCAGCGATGGAGACGCTTTCGGTGCTGGCCGAGGCGCGCATGGATGGCGACATCCTGACCGGGGCCGAGATCGAGGGGATCGTTTCGGGCCGCGACGCGTCCGACTGCGAAGAGGCGGCGGGCGCCACCCGCATCAAGCGCCTGCGTGACACGCTGGGCAACCAGATGGTCAGTGAACTGCTGGTGCGAAACATCGCGCGGCAGGGCTATGTTCTGGCCATCGACAAGGATGTGATCCGCGTGATCTGACGCGCCGGGGCCGGGCCCTGCCGCAAACGCGGCGAACAATACGCCGCATGTCGTTGAAATCATGCCGTTGCGGACCACCTTCAAGCGCCAAAGTTTCAAAGGCGTGCCAAGATGAGCCCATTTACCCCGACCCGTGCTGCTGGCCTTGCGGTCATGCGTGATTTCATCCCCGCCATGGGGCGCCGCTATGCCAATGGGCGCAACCATGATCGCGGGCCGGGCCATCACAAGGCGGTATCCACCCTCTCGCCCTATTTGCGCCGCCGCCTCGTGACCGAGCGAGAGGTGGTGACGGCCGCGATTGACGCGCATGGGTTCGAGAACGCGGAAAAATTTGTGCAGGAAGTCATCTGGCGCGGCTACTTCAAGGGCTGGCTGGAACGGCGTCCGCAGGTCTGGGACAGCTACGTCGCCGGGCTGCAAGAAGATCTGGAAACGCTGGAGCGGGACAGGCGCCTGCGCCGCGGCGTGACGCGCGCCCAGGATGGGCAGACCGGCATGGCCTGCTTTGACGCATGGGCCGAGGAGCTGGTCGAGACCGGATATCTGCACAACCACGCGCGCATGTGGTTCGCCTCGATCTGGATCTTCACGCTCGAGCTGCCTTGGCGTCTGGGCGCTGATTTCTTCTACCGTCATCTGCTGGATGGCGATGCTGCCTCTAACACTCTGGGCTGGCGCTGGGTTGCGGGGCTGCACACGCGCGGCAAGGCCTATCCCGCAACGGCCCAGAATATCAACGCCTTTACCGGCGGCAGGTTTGCACCCCGCCAGAGCGATCTGGCCGAGGTGACCGAGGGGCTGGAGACGACCGAGCCGGACGGCCTGCCGTCCGTTCAGCCCGTCCGCAAGGTGCGCGCGCCGCAGGCGGGCGCAGCCACCGCGCTGCTGCTGACCGAGGACGATTGCAGCATGGAGGCGTTTGATCTGACAGGCCATGACATCTGCGGCGCCGCAACACTGCGCGGCAGTCACCTGCGCTCACCCCTGCCGGTGGCCGGGTGCGTGACGGCCTTCGAGAAGGGCGCGCTGGCTGATGCCGCCATGCGGATGAAGCTGGCCGCCACCGCCCTGAGCGCCGATCACCCGGACACGCTGGCCAAATGGGCGGCTGCGACGGGCGCTGCGCAGATCGTCACGCCCTTTGTTCCGCGCGGGCCGCTGCGTGACTGGCTGAACGAGGCCGCGCCCTATCTGGCGCAGAACAGCATCGCATTCTGCGAGTTGCACCGCGAGTGGGACGAAGCGATCTGGCCCCATGCGACGGCGGGCTTTTTCAAGGTGAAAAAGCAGATCCCCCGGATCCTCGACCAGATGGTGATGGCATGAGCCGGGTTGCGATCATTGGCGCGGGCATGGCCGGGCTGGCTTGCGCGAGGCGTCTTGCCGAGGCCGGGCACCAGCCCATCCTTTTCGACAAGGGGCGCGGGATCGGCGGTCGCATGGCAACGCGCCGGGCCGGCGCGCTGCGATTTGACCATGGCGCGCAATATGTGACAGCCAAGCAGGCGGGTTTTGCCGCCGTGCTGAGCGATCTTGCCAAGGCAGGCGCCGCCGCAAAATGGGATGACGGCGCAGCGCGCACCCACTTCGTCGGCACGCCCGGCATGTCGTCGATCCCCAAGGCGCTGGGAGCCGGTCTGGACATCCGGCAGGGGCAGCGCGTGACATCCATCATGCGCGATAATGGCGGCTGGTCCATCCATACGGAGGGCGAGGTGCACCGCTCCGGGCATGTGGTCATCACCGTGCCCGCGCCGCAGGTGGCCGAGCTGATCGGTGCAGAGCATCCTCTGGTGCAGCAGATCACGGACGTGCGGATGGCGCCCTGCCTGACGCTGATGGCGGCCATCGACGCGCCTGCGCCCTTCGTCAGCCAGCGCGATGATTATGGCCCGTTCGCGTCGATCATTCAGGACAGCAGCAAACCCGGCAGACCCGAGGGCACAGCGACCGCGTGGGTCGCGCAGGCTAGTCTGGAGTTCACACGCGCGCACTTGGAGGAGGACCGCCCCCAGTTGGCCGAGCGGATGCTGCCCCTTTTGTGCGAGCGCCTTGGCGTCTCGCAGGATCGCGTCCAGCACGCCGCCGCGCATCGCTGGCTCTATGCACGGGTGACGACGCCGCTGGGACAGCCCTTTGCGCGGGGCGAGGGTGGCACGCTCTACTTGGGCGGTGACTGGTGCCTTGGCGCGCGCGTCGAGGCGGCCTGGACCAGCGGCACGGCCATTGCCGAGGATCTGCTGGAGCGTCTGGGATGATCCATGATGCGCACATCGCGCACCTCATCACACTGATGGCGGCGGCCCTGCGGTCTTTGCCGTTGCAGTCCTGTCCATAGTCGTCGCCATGTATTTTAGTTTCAGCGAGAGGTTTGGGGTAGGTGCTGAATCTGGGCTGCGCCGGTGGTTTCATGGCCGAGGCGCTGCCATACGAGGACGCCGCCTTCGATGCGGTGGTCTGCGTCGACGTGCTGGAGCATGTGGAAGATCTGGACAAGGTGCTGCGCGAAGTCGCGCGGGTCCTGCGGACCGGCGCGCGGTCTACAAATAGCAGGCTGCCTCAGCTGGTCATCAGGGCGCGATCCCGAAAGGCGCGGGTGGTCAGGATGAGGCTGGCAAGCGTCTGCATCTTGGCCAGCGCCGCATCCATCTCGTCCGGCGCGATGCCCGATCCGGCCAGCAGGCTGCGCGCAGCGTAATCCACCTCGGCCACACCCTCTTCTCCGGTCATCGGGGCGATCTGGAAGCTGGCGCGCAGCCAGATGCCGTCCATCACCGTGCGCAGCTGAAACGCGATGCGCGGCGCGTCCTCGGCCCCGAGGGGTCGGAGCGCGCTGAGCAGATTGCTGCGCATACGCGCATGCACCGCCGTCTGGATCCGCTGGCTCTGCCGGTTGTGCGGCACGTCCGAGCAGAGCGAAATCCACGCGTGGCAAATCTCCTGCTGAAAGACGGGCGCGGCGAAATTTCCGACGATGATCGCATAGAGCCGCTCAAGAGGGGTGTCCGCGTGGCGCAGCAGCTCGGTGACGCATTCGCGCAGGACGGTGTTGGCCTTGCGCTGGACCCCCTCGAAGAGAACGTCCTTATCCTTGAAATGGTGCAGGACAACGCCCTTGGACACGCCTGCGATGCGCGCCACACGCTCGAGCGTGGTGCCCCGGATTCCATGCTGGACCAATGCGTCGAAAGCGGCCTGAGACAACTCCGCGCGCCTGATATCCCCAATGCTCTTGCGTGCCATATGCCTGCCGATCTGCTGCGCGGAAACCCTAGCGTGGCCAGCGCAGCGCCACAATATTTACCTTTTGACTTATAAACTGACCATTGGTAAGTATTCTAGCCAAGATGAAGGTATGGAGGTAGATCATGCAGGCGGATTTCGTGATTATCGGGTCGGGTTCGGCAGGGTCGGCCATGGCCTATCGGCTGTCCGAGGATGGCAAGCACAGTGTTCTGGTGCTGGAATATGGCGGCACCGATGCGGGGCCGTTCATCCAGATGCCTGCCGCGCTGAGCTATCCGATGAACATGAAGCGCTATGACTGGGGCTACAAAACCCAGCCCGAGCCGCATCTGAACAATCGCCGTCTTGCTGCGCCGCGCGGCAAGGTGGTGGGCGGGTCATCCTCGATCAACGGGATGGTCTATGTGCGCGGCCATGCGGGCGATTTCGACCATTGGGAAGAGAGCGGCGCGACCGGCTGGGGCTTTCGCCACGTGCTGCCCTATTACAAGCGGATGGAGAATTGGACCGATGGCGGCCATGGCGGCGATCCCGCGTGGCGCGGCACGGACGGGCCATTGCATGTGACGCGCGGGCCGCGCCACAACCCGCTCTTTGACGCCTTTGTGCAGGGGGGGCGGCAAGCGGGCTATGAGCTGACCGAGGATTACAACGGCGAAAAGCAGGAGGGATTTGGCCCGATGGAGCAGACGGTTTACAAGGGCCGCCGCTGGTCCGCCGCCAATGCCTATCTGAAACCTGCGCTGAAGCGTCCCAATTGCGACATGCTGCGCTGCTACGTTCGGCGCGTCATCATCGAAGAGGGCCGCGCGACCGGCGTCGAGATCGAGCGTGGGGGCCGGATCGAGGTCGTGAAGGCCAACCGTGAGGTGATTCTGGCGGCATCCGCGTTCAATTCACCCAAGATCCTGATGCACTCGGGTATCGGCCCTGCCGCGCATCTGGCCGAGCACGGCATCGACGTCGTGGCGGACCGCCCCGGCGTGGGCGGCAATCTGCAGGACCATCTGGAACTCTATATCCAGCAGGCCTGCACGCAGCCGATCACGCTTTTCAAGCATTGGAACATCTGGTCCAAGGGTATGATCGGCGCGCAATGGCTCTTTGGCAAGACCGGCCTCGGCGCGTCAAACCAATTCGAAAGCGCGGCGTTTCTACGCTCCAAGCCGGGTGTCGAATACCCCGATATCCAGTATCACTTCCTGCCCATGGCAGTGCGGTATGACGGGCAGGCCGCAGCCGAAGGTCATGGCTATCAGGCGCATGTGGGGCCGATGCGCTCGGCCTCGCGGGGGCGTGTCAGCCTGGCGTCCGCCGATCCGCTGGCGGCACCTGAGATCGCGTTTAACTACATGTCAAAAGCCAGCGACTGGGAGGATTTCCGCCGCTGCATCCGCCTTACGCGCGAGATTTTTGGACAGGCCGCGTTCGATCCCTATCGCGGCAAGGAGATCCAGCCGGGTGAGGCAGTGCAGAGCGACGCTGATCTGGATGCCTTCATCGCCGAACACGCCGAAAGTGCCTATCACCCCTGCGGCACCTGCAAGATGGGCGCGGCGCATGATCCGGATGCCGTGGTCGATCCGGAGTGCCGGGTGATCGGAGTGGAGGGGCTGCGCGTTGCCGACAGCTCGATCTTTCCGCGCATCCCCAACGGCAATCTGAACGGACCCAGCATCATGACCGGCGAAAAGGCCGCCGATCATATCCTGGGCAAAGACCCCCTGCCCGCCTCGAACCAAAAGCCGTGGATGCATCCCGGCTGGCGCGAGACGGTCAAGGCGGCAGTTCCAGTCGCATCCATGCCAGCCTGATCCCTGCCTGAGTGCATCGGGCCAGACTAACTCTGGCCCGACCTTTTCTACCCTGACTAGTCCTTGCCACCCTTGGGGCCGCCGCTGCGCGGTTTGCCAAAGGGCTTGCCCGCGGGTTTGCCGCCCGGCTTGCCACCGGGCTTGGCGGATTTTCCAGCATATCCCTCGGCGGCCTTGGCAGCCGTGCGCGCGCGGTTCTTCTTGCTGCTGGGCTTGCCCACGGCAGGGGCGCCGCCGGGGCCGGTGGGCTTGGCAAAGCCGCCGGTCTTGCCCTTGTATTTCGGCTTGTCACCGGCACCGGTCACCGCACCGTCACGGGTATAATCGGGCTTTGGCCCTTTGCGGTGGGGTTTGGAGGGAGCGTCGCTCTTGGGCTTCTTGTGGCGCGGCGCGGGGGCGTCATCGAACTGCACCGGTTTGCTGGACGGCGCACGGGGCGCGGGTTTGGGCGCGTCGGCCTGCGGCAGGATGGGGGGCAGATCATCCATCTGGCTGGCCGGGGGCGGCCCCTTGGGGACCGGTTTCTTCCACTCCGGCTTGGGTCCGCTGCGCGGCTTACCGCCCGGCCCGCCGGGCTTGCCGCCTTGGCGCTGCGCGATGGCGGGCGGCTGGCTGAGTTCCTTGACCTCGGCGCCTTCCTCGACACGCATGGCATCACCGACGGACGCCTTGAAGCCTGCAACGGCGCTTTGGCGCAGCTCCACATAGCTTTCGTCATCACCGACGCGGATCGCCCCGATATCTTCGCGGGTGACGCCGCCCGCCTTACAGAGCATCGGCAAGAGGCGCCGTGGCTCGGCGCCCTTGGCGCGGCCGCCCGAAATCGAGAACCACACCGATGGGCCGAATGCGGCACGGGGCGCGGGCTTCTCGCCCGGATCGCCCAGATCCTCGGGCGCGGAATGGCGCGCATGGTAGAAGCGCAGGTAGGCGGCGGCGATCTGCTCGGGGTTGAACCGCTCGAGCAGCTTGGCCACGGCGGGCGCTTCGCTTTCGGTGATCGCCTCGGACCATGCCTCGTCGCCCAGCATCCGCTCTTCGTCGCGGGCCGTTACCTCGTCAGCGGAAGGGGCCGGGCCCCATTCGGCGCGCAGCTTGGCCCAGTTGAGAATGCGCACGGCCTTTTTGCGGGCGGCGGGGGGCACGATGAGGGCACTGACCCCCTTGCGGCCCGCGCGGCCCGTGCGGCCCGACCGGTGCAGCAACGTCTCGTGACTGCCCGGCAGTTCGGCATGGACGACCAGATCAAGGTTGGGCAGGTCGATCCCGCGCGCGGCCACATCGGTGGCCACGCACACGCGGGCGCGGCCATCGCGCATCGCCTGCAAGGCATGGGTCCGCTCGGATTGCGATAGCTCGCCCGACAGCGCCACGACGGCAAAGCCCCGGTTGGACAGGCGCGTGGTCAGGCGGGCAACCATCGCGCGCGTGTTGCAGAAAACGATGGCGTTGGGCGCCTCGTAATAGCGCAGCACATTGATGATCGCGTTGTCGCCATCGCGGGGCGATACGTTCATCGCGCGGTATTCGATGTCGGCGTGCTGGCCCTTTTCGGCGCTTGCCGTGCTCACGCGCACGGCATCCTGCTGATAGCCCTCTGCCAGCTTGGCGATGGCGGCTGGCACTGTGGCCGAAAACAGCAGCGTCTGGCGCGTCTCGGGCGCATCGCCGAGGATGAATTCCAGATCCTCGCGGAAGCCGAGGTCGAGCATCTCGTCGGCCTCGTCCAGCACCACGGCGCGAATCGAGCCAAGGTTGATCGAGCCGCGCATGATATGATCGCGCAGGCGGCCGGGCGTTGCGACGACAATATGCGCGCCGCGTGCCAAGGCGCGCTTTTCATCGCGCATGTCCATGCCGCCGACGCAAGAGGCCAGAACGGCATTGGCCCCGGCATAAAGCCACGACAATTCGCGTTTCACCTGGAGTGCCAATTCGCGCGTGGGTGCGATGATCAGGGCAAGCGGTGCGGCGGCATTGCCAAAGCTCTCGGCCTCGTCCAGCAGCGTCGGTGCGATGGCCAGGCCAAAGCCCAGCGTCTTGCCCGATCCGGTCTGGGCCGACACGAGCATGTCGGCGCCGATGAGGTCCGGATTTGTCACGGCCTCCTGGACGGGGGTGAGTGTGGCGTATCCACGTGCGGCGATGGCGTCGACAAGAGCTTGTTTCACGGATCTCGATTTTCTGCTGTATCAGGGGAGGTGCGCGCGCCAAACATATGGCAGCACAACAATCTGCGCCGTCTATACCCTCGGCGCGTGAATGTATAGCGCTGAGATGACGCGGCTAAGACCCCACAAAGAGCTGCGCGATCCCCCAGACGGTCAGCAACATCGCGGCCAGCCCAAGGACGAGGTAGCGCCTCGGAATGTTCAGATGCGCGATCCGTTCGCCGATGAATTGCGCGAGGATCGCCATCCCGAAATAGCGTAGCCCGCGCGACAGGACGACGGCGGCAAGAAATACCAGAAAATTGCCACCGACTGCCCCCGCACCCAGCGTGGCCAGCTGAAGCGGCGCCGGCAGGAGCGACACCAGAAAGACCGACCAGAAGAGGCCATCGCCTTCCAGCCGATTGGCCATGTCATTGAAATTCGCCTCAAGGCCCAGCATCCGTATCACCGGCTCTACCACCGGATCGGCCAGCGCGAAGCCCACAATGTAGAAGAGAGAGGCCCCCAAGATGCATCCCAGCCAGATGATCAGCGCGATGCGCAGCGCCCGTTTGGGATGGCCCACCATCAGGGGCACCACAACAGCCTCCAGCGGGATGGGTAACGCCGTGCTTTCGGCAAAGGACAGCAGGGCAAGCCCGATCTTGCTGCGCGACAGACGATCTGTCCAGCCGGGACGGCTGTTGCCCGCGGTGCCCTCGGTCTTGGGGGGGACGGCAGGGCGTTCGGTCATTCTGCGTCACTCTCCTCGGCCCGGCCATCACGCGCGCCCAGCTATCACGCGCGATAGCCTGACAACGCAGCCCAATCAGGCGGGTTCCGAAATGAGCACCTTGATATTTATACAACATGCGCGGCCCTTGCGGAACCGCGCCGGGAACCGAAGTGCGCTTGGCGCTGTTGAATACGTGTCGACCGCGTGCCGGTGGGCAAAACATCCATCCTAAACGACGGAGTGGGGCCTCAAAACCCAAAATAGCGAGTGATCCTGTGATGAATCCTGTAATCAAAAATCTGAAACGCGCCTACCGCGAATCCGCACCGCAAGATATGCCGCCCGAGATGGCGGAGCTTTTGCGCAAGCTACAGGAACAGGACAGGCCGCCGGCCGAGTGAAACGATAGTGGCGGCAACAGATCTAATGCAGCCCTGTCCCGTTTTGTTGGAACCAGCCGCGCGGTCTGGGGGTTGCTGTTCGTCGGCGCTGTTAACATGCGCCGCGATTATTTTCAGGCGGTGACCCATTTGACCGAACCTCAGAATACCTCCGACACCCCCGATACCGTCAAGGTTCTGTTGACGGCGCAGGAAGTCTATCCCGAGATGGAGCGCGCGTTCCTTGCGGCCGAGCGCGAGATTTCGGCCGGATATCGCGTCTTTGACCTTGCCACCAAACTGCGCAGCGACGAGGGCCGCGCCATCGGTGTCGATTGGTTTGACCTGATCGTGCATGTCCTGCGGCGCGGCGTGAAGGTAAATTTCATCATCTCTGATTTCGATGCGGTCATGGCGCCCGAGTTGCACTGGCACTCTTGGAAGGCGCGCCGCGCCTTCGTCGCCGCGCGCGAACTTGCAGGATCGGAGGCGGATCTGACCGTCATGAATGCGGCCCATTCAGCAAGGGTCGGCATCCTGCCACGCATCGTGCTCTGGCCACGCCTCGTTAAGCGGTTGGGCAAGACTGCGGACAAGCTGAACCAGATGAGCCGCGATGAGGCCGAGAGCGTCCTTGAATGCAGTCCGGGTGTGCGGTTGATGTTGCGCCAGACCAAGACGGGCGAATATGCCGCCCGCCGCTGGCCCATTCCAACCCTCATTCCCGGCACGCATCACCAGAAGGTCTGCGTGATCGACCGGCGCGTCGCCTTTGTCGGCGGCCTTGATCTGGATGAGCGGCGCTATGATACCAAGCGCCACGACCGTGAACGCAGCGAAACGTGGCAGGATGTGCAGTTGCTCTGCACCGGGCCGATCGCCCAAGATGTTCACACCCATCTGGAAGAGTTTCTGGACGTCGTCGCGGGGGTGCGTGCGCCCACCGCCGAGGGCCGCCTGCTGCGCACGCTGTCGCGGCGGCGCAAGCACGACTGGCCCTTTCTGGGGCCCAAACCGCTGGTGCAGACGATTGCCGACGATCATCATCAGCTGGTGCAGCGCGCGCGCGGCCTCATTTACCTTGAAACACAGTTTCTGCGTGACCTGCCCTTGTGCAACCGTCTGGCCCATGCAGCACATGACAATTCATCGCTGTCGCTGATCGTCGTGGTGCCCGGCGCCCCCGAATCCGTCGCCTTTGACGGAGAGACAGGGTCGGACGCGCGGTTCGGCGAGTTCCTGCAAGCCAAATGCGTCAAGACACTGCGCGCCGCCTTTGGCGAGCGCATGGTGATCTGCTCGCCGGTGCGGCCCAAGTCACTGGATACAGGCGGGCGCGACACGCTCTGCGGGTCACCCATCATCTATGTTCATTCCAAGGTCTCGATCTTTGACTGCGACCGGGCCATTGTATCGTCGGCAAACCTGAACGGGCGCTCCCTGCAATGGGATACCGAGGCCGGTGTCATGCTGAGCGACAAGGACCAGGTCAGCAATCTGCGCGAGCGCATCTTTCACCATTGGCTGGGCAAGGACGCGGGGCCGGAATTCTTTGCCGCTGATAGCGCCGTTGCCCTCTGGGCCGAGCGCGCGCACCGCAACGCCGAAGTCGCTCCCGACAAGCGGCGCGGCTTCCTCGTGCCCTATGACGTGCGCCCCGCCGAGAAGTTCGGCCGGCGCTTGCCGGGCATTCCGCACGCAATGGTTTGAGGGCGGGGTGTTGCCCGAGCCGCGCCCGATAGTTTGGCGAAGCGCCCCCAGACACGCGTAGAGCGGGCCAAATGGCCCGCCCCCGTTTTCTCGCGTGGTATCCGCGGGTTACGACTGTTCGCCGGTCCACTCTTCCATATTCTCAAGCTCTTCTTCGGTCGCCGAGACATGGGCGGAAATGTCGCTGGTGTCGCCCATGCGGCGCAGTTCGACCTGATCCATCGGCATGGAAACGGGGCGTTCACCAATTCCGAGGAAACCGCCGATGTCGAGGATGACGGCCGTCACGTTGCCGTCGTCACCCAGTGCCAGCTCACTGACTTCGCCGACCCATTCGTCGTTCGAGCCGTAGACTGTGGTGCCCAGCAGCTCTTCGGTTGTCAGCTCGTCATAAGAGACGGTCTGCATGTCGGCATCTCTGTTGCTGTAGCCGTCCCAGTTGTTGGTGCCCAGCGTTTCGCCAGCCTCAGTCGAGGTTGCCTCATCATAGTTCTCGGTCTCTTCCAGCATCGCTCGGTCGCCGGTGTAGACGGCAAAGAATTCGCCTTCGTCATCGGCATCGGGCTGAAAGCGGATGGTGTCGAGTGCGACGCGGCGCTGAGTTTCACCCATCCCGAGGAAGCCACCGGCGTCAATCAGCACATCCTTGACCTGTCCGTCCTGGCCGATCACGACGTCATCGATTTCGCCCGCCATTTCCCAGTTGTCCGGCGCATCGGTGATCTCGCCCATTGCGCTGATGTCTTCGCCGCCTTCGGGGATGTAGACACGGTGACCAATCAGGTTGGACGCCTTCATCTCCATCGTCTCACCTGCGGGCGACTGCGCCTCGAACATCGACGCGTTGTCGTCGCTGGCAGCCAAGACGGCTGCGGGGGTTGCGGTTGCCATTACGAGGGCTGTGGTCATCATAAAGCGTTTCATGTGAATTGCTCCTTGTTTCGTTCCGGCAGGTCGTGCCTACTTCATGGTGAGACAATTCGTCGCCAGTGGTTTTCGTTGCAAAGATTGAGGCAAATTCTTTCAGGAACTTCAGAGCGGATCGTGACGTTGATCACTGTCGTGCAGGCGGCTGCGGACACCATGCACCCCCGTCGAGTCATATGGCCGATCCTGAGGGACCACCCCCGATGCGAGGTGGTCCGCAGCACTATTCGGGAACAATCTTGGCAGCGCCTGCGTTTAAAACCTTGTGCGCGCCCGCGCTTTCGGCGCGCCCAGAGCAAAAGGAACCCCCCATGGACCTGCTACGCATTCTCATCGCCATCCTTCTGCCGCCCCTTGGTGTTTTCCTTCAGGTGGGCATCGGCAAGCATTTCTGGCTGAACATCCTGCTGACGATCCTGGGATACATCCCCGGTATCGTTCATGCTGTCTACATCATCGCATCACGAGGCCCCGGCCGTGCGTGAACCTGACGAACTGGCGGGTGATACTTCGCCCGCCGCACCCTCTGCGGGTGCGACCCCGGTCGAACGGGAGTTGGACCGCATCGACAGCGTGGCACGCTTGCTCGATGCGCAGTTTCGCTTGCCTTTGATCCCGGTACGCATCGGCCTTGACGGGTTGATAGGCCTAATCCCCGGAATAGGCGATGCGGTCACATTCCTGCCATCGGTCTGGATGCTCCAGCGGGGATGGCACCTTGGGGCGCGCAAACGCACCTTGGTGCGCATGACGACCAACAGCGGAATTGATTTGATCATCGGTGCAATTCCGCTGGTGGGGGATATTTTCGATATCGGTTTCAAAGCAAATCTGCGCAATGCCAGATTGCTGCGCGATGATCTGACCTCAACGCCGGGCTACGCGCCCCGTGCCAAGCCCTAGATTGGCCAAGCCCTAGATTGTCAGTGCCGCATAGAAAAGCGCCAGCGCCAAGAGTGCGGCTATTGCCCATTTGATCCATGCACCGCCTCCGGATCCATCCGCGTTCTCGTATGTCGTGGCGCCCCCATCGAGGTAAGGCTTGGCCGGATCACGCGGCGCTTCGTCTTCGGGCAGGCCCGCCACGGCAGAGGCGCCGCCACTCTCGGCGTCCGTCTCGAGAGAGGCGGCAGCAGGCTCTCCCCGACGCCGGTCCTTGTGCGACTCCATCATCTGTTCACGGCCATGTGGCGCGATCTCGGGGCCATTATTTGAGTGCTTTGGTGTGGAGGTTTCATTGCCAGTCTGTGGCATCTGCGTCTCCTTTCGAGTTCAAGGCGCGGCTCGTAGTCGTCGCGCGGTAGTCATCGACCCAACAACCTTTGGGCACTCAATGTTCCCCGGCAAGGCGCCCACTGGGTCCCGTCGTCGTGCCGCAGTAGTCACGCGAATGAGATGCAGATGTGACCGGCCCGCACTCTTGACGCGGTTGAATAGGCACGCAGCACTTCACATTTGCGGCTCATCACCAACAAAGGAACATGATCCATGACCACTCGCTCTCGACTCCCCGGCAAACCGCGTGCCTTGATCGGCGCTGCCACCGCCATCGGGCTTGCAATGTCGGTGCCAATGGTCGGCATCGCACAGCAAGAGACGCCTACAACATCCCTCGCACCCATCGCGGGCGCGCCCGTCAGTTTTTCCGAGATCGTCAAGCAAAAGCTCCCGGCGGTCGTCGGCATTGTCAGCACGGTAAACGCACCGACCCCCCAGAGCGGCGCGCAGCCACAACTGCCGCCCGGCATGGGTGATCTGTTTGGCGCGCCGCGCGGGCAGGAGGCACCGGAGCAGCGACAGGCACAGGCCCAAGGCTCGGGCTTTATCATCACAGGCGACGGGTATGTCGTCACCAACAACCACGTGATTGCAGATGCCTCCGGCATCGAGGTCGTGCTGGAGGACGAGCGCCGGTTTGACGCCACGCTGGTCGGCTCCGACCCCGCGACCGACATCGCCCTGCTCAAGATCGAAAGTGATGAGGACCTGCCGCATGTCGAATGGGGCGAGTCCGACGATCTGGAGATCGGCGACTGGACCATCGCGATCGGCAATCCCTTCGGCCTTGGCGGCACTGTCACGGCGGGGATCCTTTCGGCGCGCTCGCGCAATATCAATGCGGGGCCTTATGACGATTTCCTTCAGACGGACGCCGCGATCAACCGGGGCAACTCAGGCGGGCCGCTGTTCAACATCGACGGCGACGTGGTGGGTGTGAATACCGCCATTGCATCACCTACAGGCGGCAGCGTCGGCATCGGCTTTGCCGTGCCCTCGGCTGTGGCGCAGCGCATCGTGGCCGACCTGCGAGAGGATGGCACGGTCGAGCGGGGCTGGCTGGGCGTCGGTATTCAGCCGGTCACCGAGGATATCGCGACCGCACTTGGCCTCGACGAAGCCGAGGGCACGCTGGTCTCGTCCGTCACAAGAGAGAGCCCGGCAGCGCAGGCGGGCCTTGCCCCCGGCGACGTGATCGTGTCGCTGAACGGCGAGCCGGTTGAAGGCCCCCGTGCCCTGTCTCTTGCCGTTGCCGATCTGGAGGTCGGATCAGAAGCGACGCTGTCCATCATGAGGGATGGCGAGGCGCAGGATCTGACCTTCGAGATCGGGCTTCATCCCAGCCAGAGCGTCTCTGAAACCGAGAACGCCGACCCTGCGGATGAGAATACCCCGCGCCTCGGCGTGTCGATCGCGCCGCTGGATCCTGCGGTGCGCGCGCAGTTGGACCTGCCCGAAGAGCTGAGCGGTATCGCCATCGCCGGCGTTCAGCCCGGCAGCCCTGCGGCAGAGGCCGGTCTGCGGCCGGGCGATGTCATCACTGCGGGATCTGGCGAGGAAATAGCCGATCTGGAGGCTCTGCGCAGCGCTGTCGCCTCGGCAGCAGAGGCAAGTTCGCCCCTTCTGCTGCGTGTCTATCGCGCGGGCAGCTACACCTTCGTTGCGGTCAGTCTGGACCAAGAAGACGACTGAAGACGATCGCCCGTCCCCCCGGTGTTGAGGGGGCCGGGCACGAAACGTCACGCCCCTGGGCCGCAATCAATGCTGCGTAGGGGCGGCGTTGGCGCCATGCCCAGTGCATGAGACGTATTGCGCAGTGCGGTGCGCAGCCCTTCCTCGAGCGTCGGATGATAAAAGGGCCGTTCCAGCATCTGATCGACGGTTGCGCCATCGCTGATGGACCACGCCAGAAGATGCCCGATATGCTCGGCAGCAGGGCAAGCCATCTCGGCGCCCAGAAGGCAGCCCGTGTCCCGCTGAGCGTAGAGCCGGAGCAATCCAGCATTCTGCCCCATCACGCGCGCGCGTCCCTGATCGGCAAAATCAACCGCGCCAGTCACGAAATCCGTGCCCGCCTCGGTCAATTCCGCGTGGCTGGCGCCGACCATGGCGATCTGCGGGTCGCTGAACACGATACTCAGCGGCGTGCGGCGCGCCTTGCGGTAGGCATCCGGCAATAGCGCGGCGTTCTCGCCCGCAATGCGGCCCTCATCCGCCGCCTCGTGCAGCAGCGGCAAATCGGCGCTGGCATCCCCCGCCATGAACACATGGGTCTGCGCGACGCGCATCGACAGCGCATCGAAGATCGGTGCGCCCCTGTCATCCAGCGGCAGCGACGTGGCCTCCAGCCCAAGACGATCGACGTTGGGCGTGCGCCCTGTCGCGGCCACAACGCAGTCGAACTCTTCCTCGTGCTGCGGCGCATCGTCGTCATCTGCATCCGACCAGCGCACGGTCACGCCAGCCTCGCCTCGCGTCACCTCGCTATCTGCGTGCCAATGCACCGGAAATTCAGCCTCGAACAGCTTGGCGGCATGGCGGCGCACCTCGGGGTCGCTGATCGGGCCGACGGCGTGATCGCGGCCAAAGAGGCGCATGCGCACGCCAAGGCGGTGCAGCGCCTGGCCCAGTTCCAGCCCGACGAGACCAGCGCCAAAGACGGCGGCAGATGCTGGCAGATCGTGCCAGTCGAACAACCCCTCGCTGGTGTAGAGACGGTCGCCCAAGCCCTGAAGCGGGGCCACGATGTTCGGGCGCGCGCCTGTGGCAATGACGACGGCCCGCGCGGTGAGTGTCCGCCCGGACGTCAGCTTGAGCGTGTGATCGTCCACGAAAACCGCCTTCTCGCGGATGACGTGCCGGTCGGGAAAACTCTCAACCGCATCCATGACAAAACCGACAAAGCGGTCCCGCTCGTCCCGCAGCCGCTGCATCACTGCGGCGCCGTCGATGCGGGGGGCGTCCACATATATGCCAAACCGATCCGTGCCACGGGCCGCTTGCGCTGTGCCCGCCGCCGCGATCAGAAGCTTGGACGGCATGCAGCCGACCCGCGCGCACGTGGTGCCAAGCGGGCCGCCATCCAGCAATGCAATGCGGTCGGTATGCTGGGCCGCAGCCCGGTAGGCAGCCATGCCAGCGGTTCCTGCACCCAGAATGGCAACGTCGACGTCATAAGTGCTCATGATGAAAATTCCTTGTGTTTGCCCTGACAACGCGCGCGCCGGGCGGATCGTTTCCATGGGCACGGGCCATCGGAGCAAATGCCGCATGCGCCGGTTTTGCCACTCCACGTGAGGCGAGACTGCCCAGATGCGACGCGGAGGGTATTGCTTGCCACCGGGCGCCAGACAGAACGCACATGCACAAGCGACGCGTCACGTGCCCTTATACGTCAAGCTGGCGCGCTATTTCTCAAAAAGGCGTGCTGCGTCAAAGATGGCATCGAGCTGCTCGTACCTTTGCCGCGTTTCCGGCCAGTTGGCCTCTTGAACGGCGGCGATCAGCCCTTCGAGCAGCATCATCGTGGACGTGTTGCTGTCCCAGGCCGAGGGGATCTGCGTCCAGCAGTGAAACGTATGCGTGGCATGAGCCGCAGCCGGGCTTTCCCATTGGTCGGTCATCAGGATCACATGCACGCCCCGCGCGCTGGCCAGCTCCGCAAGGCGCAGAAGGTTTGTCTCGTATCGGCGCATATCGAACAGCAAGAGGACATCGCCCTCGGCCATGTCCAGCACGTAGTGCGGCCATGTGGCGGAACTCGACGTCATATGCGTGATGCGCCGGCGCACGGCTTGAAAATGGGTAAAGGCATAATCGGCCAGCGCGCGGCTGATCCGCCCGCCAACGACGTAAAGACGCCTCTCGGGATCGGCCAGCAGGCCGGTGGCAGCGTCAAATTGCGCGCTGTCGAGATTGGCTAGCGTCTGCTGGATATTGTTGCCGATGGCCGTGGCAAAACGATTGAGCAGATGTGCCGCCGGCACCTCGCTGGCCCATTGATCGCGCCGCTGCGTGGGCCCCGATGCCTTGGCCTCAAGCTCGGACAGAAGTGCCTGCTGGAACTGGGGATAGCCCTTGAAGCCCAGTTTCTGCACCAGCCGCGCCAGCGTTGGCGTCGATACATCCGCATTTGTCGCCGCTATGGTGATCGAGGCGAGGCCCGCAGCCGGATAATTGTCCAGCAGCGCCTGCGCGAACTTACGCTCGGACGCGGTAAGGGTCGCGTAATGGCTGCGGATCGCCTCGCGGACGGTCTTGTGCGTCGCCTTGGGACCGCTGGGGGCCGGATCGCTCATGTGCCGGGCCTTGCATAGGAAATGGGCAAAAGGGGGCTGGATGCAAAATAGTGACTGGAAAGATATTGACAGAAAATCACGCCCGTGAAAACAATTTTCCAGAAGCGCGTTGAGGCCCAAAGCGCATTGGGGGATGTCATGCCAAGCCTGCCGCAGGATGAGGACGTGGTCGAAGTGTTGGGCCCGGATGCCGCCGGCCCCGCGCTGATCCTGTGCGAGCATGCGTCCCACCGTGTTCCGGCAGAATACGGCGGCCTTGGCCTGACCGATGAGGCCGCGATCAGCCATGCGGCATGGGATCCGGGCGCGCGCGCGCTGGCCCTGCACCTGATGGACTGCCTCGATGGCACGCTGGTCGCCAGCACCGTTTCGCGGCTGGTCTATGACTGCAATCGTCCGCCCGAGGCCGCATCGGCCATGCCTGCCAAATCCGAAATGATCGAAGTGCCGGGCAACGCGGGGCTGAGCGCGGCGCAGCGCGCGGCACGCACCGATGCCATCTATCGCCCGTTCTGCGAGGCGGTGACAGCGCAGGTCACGGCACGCGCGGCGCGGACGCAGCCGACCGCGCTCATCACCGTCCACAGCTTTACCCCGGTCTATTACGGCGCCCCGCGCGAGACGGAAATCGGCGTGCTGCATGATGCCGATACCGCGCTGGCCGATGCGATGCTGAAGGCGGGGGCGAAGCTGCCCCACCGCGCCATTCACCGCAATCGTCCCTACGGCCCAGAGGATGGCGTGACGCATTCCCTGAAAATCCACGGGCTGGCCCACGGCCTGCCCAACGTGATGATAGAGGTGCGCAACGATCTGCTGCAAACGCCCGATCAGATTGCGGCCATTGGCGACGAGCTGTGCGGGATGATCCGCCCGGCGCTGATCCATCTGGGCCTCGAAACCCAAGGGGCAGCCCATGCCTAGCATCATTCGCGGCTATGTGCGCGGGATCGACGCGATGAACCGCTTTATCGGGCGGATCACGATGTATCTGATTTTTGCGCTGATCGGCGTGCTGATGTGGTCGTCGATCTCCAAAACGTTCTTTGACCCGTCGCTCTGGACCCTTGAGACGGCGCAATTCGTGATGGTCGCCTATTACGTCCTTGGCGGGCCGTATGCGATCCAGATGGGATCGAACGTGCGGATGGACCTCTTTTATGGGGACTGGAGCGTCAAGAGAAAGGCGTGGATGGACGCCTTCACCGTGCTCTTCCTGATGTTCTATCTTGGCGTGCTCCTTTACGGCGCAATCGGATCGGCCGCCTATTCGCTGGGGCATTTCACCGGCGAGCCGTTCAGTTTCTTCTGGGGGCTGTTCACCACGTTCATCACCGAAGGCGCCGCCGCGGCCAAGGAGCAGATGGGCTACATGGAGCGCAGCCCGACCTCGTGGCGGCCCTATGTCTGGCCCGTCAAGGCAATCATGATACTCGGGGTTACGCTCATGCTGTTGCAGGTTCTGGCCGAGTTTTTCCGCGATATTGGCCGCATTCGCGGAGTGGAGCTCTGATGTCCTATGAGATGATCGCCATCCTGATGTTCAGCTCGATGATGCTGATGCTGCTGACGGGCCAGCGCGTGTTCGGCGCCATCGGCTTTGTCGCCGCGGCGGGCGGTATGCTGCTGTGGGGCACGGGCGGGGCCGACATGCCGTTTTCGGCCGCGATGAAGCTGATGAAGTGGTATCCGCTGCTGACGCTGCCAATGTTCATCTTCATGGGCTATGTCCTGAGCGAGAGCCGCATCGCCGACGACCTCTACAAGATGTTCCACGTCTGGATGGGGCCGGTGCGCGGCGGCCTCGCCATCGGGACGATCGGCTTGATGGTGCTGATTTCCGCCATGAACGGGCTGAGCGTCGCGGGCATGGCCATCGGTGCGACCATCGCCCTGCCCGAGCTGCTGAAGCGCGGCTATGACAAGATCATGGTGACCGGCGTCATTCAGGCCGGCTCATCGCTTGGGATTCTGGTGCCGCCCTCTGTGGTGCTGGTCCTTTATGCGATGATCGCGCGGCAGCCTGTCGGGCAGTTGTGGCTGGCGGGCGTGATCCCCGGCCTGATGATGGCGACGATGTTCATCATCTACATCTATGTGCGCTGCCGGATGCAGCCCCACCTCGGCCCGCCCCTGCCACCGGAAGAGCGCAACGTCAGCACCGGCGAAAAGCTGCGCCTGCTGACCGCCGGGCTCCTGCCGCTGCTCATCTTTGCGGTGATGATGGTGCCTTTCGTCAAAGGCTGGACGTCGCTGGTCGAAAGCAGCGCCATCGGCGCGATGGCGGCCTTCCTTGCCGCCGTGCTCAAGGGGCGGATGACGCGCGAGGTGTTCGAGAACTCGGTGCGCAAGACGCTGGGAATCTCGTGCATGTTCATGTGGATAATCCTCGCAGCCCTTGGCTTTGGCGCGATCTTTGACGGGCTGGGCGCAGTCAAGGCGATCTCGGATCTTTTCACCACGCAATGGGGCCTTTCCCCTTGGGTGATCCTGATCCTGATGCAGCTCAGCTTTATCGTGATGGGCACATTCCTCGATGACACGGCCATGCTGGTCATCGTCGCGCCGCTCTACGTGCCGCTGGTCGGCGCGCTGGGCTTCGATCTGATCTGGTATGGTGTGCTTTACACGATCACCTGCCAGATTGCCTATATGACGCCGCCCTTCGGCTATAACCTGTTCCTGATGCGCGCAATGGCCCCGCCCGAAATTACGATCCGCGACATCTATCGCTCGATCATTCCGTTCGTGGCAGTCATGGTAGTGGCGCTGGCTGCTGTCATGGCCTTTCCGCAAATCGCCCTGTGGCTGCCAAATCTGGTCTATAACTAGGCCCAATCACGATCCCGGCGGAACCGGGGCGACATATGATCCAATCAAGGAGAGAAAAGATGACGACACGCAGAAAGTTTCTGGCCTCCGCCGGTCTCGGCACCGCGGCGACCGCGCTGGGCGCCCCCAGCATCGTGCGCGCACAGGCGCCGATCAAATGGCGTTTTCAGACCTATGCTGGCGCCGCACTGGGCGAGCATGTGACCAAGCCCGCCATTGATTACATCAACACCGCCGCCAACGGCGAAATGGAGATCGAGCTGTTCTACGCGGATCAGATCGTTCCCACCGGCGAGATGTTTCAGGCGCTTCAGCGCGGCACGATCGACGGCGTCCATTCGGACGACGACTCGATGGCCTCGCCCACGCCGCTCCAACGCTTTGGCGGATATTTCCCGCTGGCGACCAAGCACATCCTCGACGTGCCGGTCCTGTTCAACCAATACGGTCTAGCCGACATCTGGACGGAAGAATACGAGAAGGTCGGCGTCAAGTGGCTGTCGGCTGCGGGGCAGGATCCTTGCAACTTCAACACCACCAAGGAGATCACGTCGGTTGCCGATTTGGATGGCCTGCGCCTCTATACCTTCCCGACGGCGGGCCGCTTCCTGTCGCAGTTCGGCGTCGTGCCGGTCAGCATCCCCTACGAGGATGCCGAAGTTGCCGTGCAGACCGGCGAGCTGGACGGCATGGCATGGTCGGGCATCACCGAGGACTACACGGTGGGCTGGGCCGATGTCACCGACTACTTCCTGACCAACAACATCTCGGGTGCGTGGATCGGGTCGTTCTTTGTCAATCCGCAGCAGTGGTCGGACCTGCCGGACCACCTCAAAGAAATCGTCATGGCCGGGATCGAGGCCAGCCACACCTACCGCAACCAGTGGTACTGGGGCGGCGAGGCACGCCTGCGTGCGCAGGGCGACAAACTGAAGCTGCGCACCATCCCGCAGTCGGATTGGAAGCAGGTCGAAGACGCCGCCGTGGTATTCTGGGACGAGATCGCCGAAGAGGGCGAGATCCACGCCAAAGTCGTGCAGATCTTCCGCGACTACAACGACGTCATCAGCCAGGCGGGCCCTCCCTACACCTTCGAGTGATCCGCTGAACATCTGGCCCGTCCCGGCGCACTGCGCGGGGGCGGGCCCCCTATTTCATCCCTGCCCCATTTCCGAGGTGCGCCATGCCTGCCCAAACTCCCGCTCTTACCTTTGACGATCTGAAAAAACAGGTAAAGGAGGGCACCGTCGACACCGTCCTGGCCGCCCTCGTCGACATGCAGGGCCGCCTCATGGGCAAGCGTTTTCACGCAGAGCATTTTGTGGAAAGCGCCTGGGAAGAGACGCATTGCTGCAACTACCTGCTGGCCACCGACCTCGAGATGGCAACGCCCGAGGGCTTTGCAAGCACATCGTGGGCGTCAGGATACGGCGACTATGTCATGCGCCCCGATCTGGACACGCTGCGCCCGATGCCGTGGCTGGAGGGGACGGTTCTGGTGCTGTGTGACGTGCTGGACCACCACACCCACGAACCTGTGCCGCACTCACCGCGCGCAATGCTGAAAAAGCAGCTGGCGCGCCTGGAAGAGATGGGCATGACAGCGATGATGGCGACCGAACTGGAGTTTTTCCTCTTCGAGAAAAGTTTCGACGAGATCCGCAAGGGTGGCTACCGCGACCTTGCCCCGATCTCGGGGTACAACGAGGATTACAACCTCTTTCAGACGACCAAGGAAGAGCATGTGATGCGCCCCTTGCGCAATCACCTTCGCACTGCGGGCCTGCCCATCGAATGCACCAAGGGCGAGGCCGAAGCGGGCCAGGAAGAGCTGAACATCAAATACGCCGCAGCCCTCGACACGGCCGATTTCCATACCATCGCCAAGCATGCGACCAAGGAAATCGCATGGCAGCAGGGCCATGCCGTGTCCTTCCTGCCGAAATGGAACCGGCACCGCGTCGGCAGTTCGAGCCATGTCCATCAGTCGCTGTGGAAAGATGGCGAGAACGCGTTTCACGACGCGTCCGACGATCTGGGCATGTCAGAGCTGATGAAGCATTACATGGCCGGGATGCTGAAATACGCGCCCGATTACACCTATTTCCTCGCGCCCTACATCAACAGCTACAAACGGTTCGTGAAGGGCACATTCGCGCCCACGCGCACGATCTGGTCGGTGGACAACCGCACGGCCGGTTTCCGCCTCTGCGGCGAAAGCACGAAGGCCGTGCGCGTCGAGTGCCGTGTCGGCGGATCGGACATCAACCCATATCTTGCCATGGCCGTGCAACTGGCCGCCGGAATCGCCGGCATCGAAGAAAAGCTGGAGTTGGGCGCGCCTTTCAAGGGCGATGCGTATTCGGGCAACGAGGGCATGATCCCGACGAACCTGCGCGATGCCTACACGTCGCTGAAAGGGTCGGCCATGCTGCGCAAGACGCTGGGCGATGATGTGGTCGATCACTACGCCCGCGCCGCCGAAGTCGAAATCGAGGATTTCGAGGCCGCCGTCACCGATTACGAAATCGCGCGCGGGTTCGAGCGCTGCTAAAGCGTTTTGCGAAACGCTTTAGGCCGCTGCCGATGGCTGGAGCGTGTTGAGAGCGCCGGAGCCTCCGGCGGGGATATTTGGGGCAAAAAGAAAGACATGCCCTTGGGCGACGAATTGGATGGATTTGGAATGAGCGAGACACTTACCTGCATATCGCCGATCGACGGATCGGTCTATGCCACGCGCACGGCGCTTGACATTGGCGGCGCACAGGCAGCGGCAGCGCGGGCGCGCAGCGCGCAAGTGAACTGGGCGGCGCGGCCCCTGGCAGAGCGCATCCGGCTGGTCATGGACGGGGTAGACGCCGTTGGCGCGATGAACGACGAAGTCGTGCCCGAACTGGCCCACATGATGGGGCGGCCCGTGCGCTATGGCGGCGAATTCGGCGGCTTCAACGAACGCGCGTCGTATATGGCGAAGATCGCCGAGGACGCGCTGGCCGATATAGAGGTGGGCGAGGACGCCACGTTCACGCGCTATATAAAGCGGCTGCCGCATGATGTGGTCCTGGTCGTGGCACCGTGGAATTACCCTTACATGACCGCGATCAATACCGTCGCGCCTGCGCTGATCGCGGGAAACGCGGTGCTGCTCAAGCATGCCACGCAGACGCTGCTGGTGGGCGAGCGGATGGCACGGGCGTTTCATTCGGCGGGTGTGCCGGAGGATGTTTTCCAGAACGTGTTCATGGGACATGACACCACATCGGGCCTGATTGCCGCGGGCGCGGTGGATTTTGTCAACTTCACCGGGTCGGTCGGCGGGGGCCGCGAGATGGAGCGCGCGGCGGCGGGCACCTTTACGCCAGTGGCGACCGAGCTGGGCGGCAAGGATCCCGGTTATGTCATGGAGGATGCCGATCTGGACGCCGCAGTCGATACGCTGATCGACGGCGCGATGTTCAACTCGGGCCAGTGCTGCTGCGGGATCGAGCGGATCTATGTGCATGAGAACCTTTACGACGAATTCGTCGAGAAAGCAGTCAAGATCGTGGAAGGTTACGTCCTGGGCAATCCCTTGGATGCGGAAACCACGATCGGGCCGATGGCGCATGTGCGCTTTGCCCGCGAGGTGCGCGACCAGATAGACGAGGCGATCGCCGCCGGGGCCAAGGCGCATATCGCCACGATGCCCGCGGATGATGGCGGCGCATATCTGACGCCCCAGATCCTGACCGATGTCACCCATGACATGCGTGTGATGCGCGACGAAAGCTTTGGCCCCGTCGTCGGCATCATGAAGGTCGCGTCGGACGAAGAGGCTGTCGATCTGATGAACGACAGCAACTTTGGCCTCACTGCCAGCCTTTGGACAGCTGACGTGGCGCGCGCGCAATCCATAGGCGACCGGATCGAAACGGGCACCGTCTTCATGAACCGCGCCGATTACCTCGACCCCGGGCTGTGCTGGACCGGCTGCAAGGACACTGGTAAGGGCGGCGGGCTGTCGATCATCGGCTATCACAATCTGACGCGCCCCAAATCCTACCATCTCAAGAAGGTGACAAAATGAACCTCATTGGAAACTGGTCCTATCCGACCGCTATCAAATTCGGCGCGGGCCGCATCGCAGAGCTTCCGGCCGCCTGCGCACAGGCCGGGATGACGCGCCCTCTTTTGGTCACCGACAAGGGGCTGGCCGACCTGCCGATTACCAAGCAGGTGCTCGACATCATGGAGAACTCCGGTTTTGGCCGCGGCATGTTCTCGGACGTCGACCCCAACCCGAACGAGATCAATCTGGCCGCCGGTGTCACCGCCTACCTCGAAGGCGGGCATGATGGCGTGATCGCCTTTGGCGGCGGCTCGGGGCTGGATCTGGGCAAGATGGTCGCCTTCATGGCGCATCAGACGCGGCCCGTCTGGGATTATGAGGATGTGGATGACTGGTGGACGCGCGCCGATGCGGACGCGATTGCGCCGATCATCGCGGTGCCCACCACCGCCGGCACCGGCTCCGAAGTGGGGCGCGCAAGCGTCATCACCAACTCGGTCACGCATGTGAAGAAGATCATCTTTCACCCCAAGGTCATGCCCGAGGTCGTCATCTGCGATCCGGAACTGACCGCCGGCATGCCCAAGTTCATCACGGCGGGCACCGGGCTTGATGCCTTCGCTCATTGCGTCGAAGCCTTCAGCAGCCCGCATTACCACCCGATGAGTCAGGGCATGGCGCTTGAGGGGATGCGCCTCGTCAAGGAATATCTGCCGCGTGCCTATGCGGACGGCAATGACCTTGAGGCGCGCGCGCATATGATGAGTGCTGCGATGATGGGCGCGACCGCCTTTCAGAAGGGCCTGGGCGCCATCCACGCGATGAGCCATCCGATCGGCGCAGTCTTTGGCACGCACCATGGCACGACCAATGCTGTCTGCATGCCTGCCGTGCTTCAGCTGAACGCGCCCGAAATCCGGGACCGCTTCCGCAGCGCGGCGGCATATCTGGACATAGAAGGTGGCTTCGACGGCTTCTGCGCCTTCGTGCAGGACTTCAACGATTCGCTCGGCATCCCTCGCAAGCTGTCGGAGCTGGGCGTCAAAGCCGAGCGCATCGACGATCTGGTCGATGAGGCGGTTCAAGACCCCAGCTGCGGTGGCAACCCCGTCAAGCTGACCAAGGAAAACCTGCGCGCGATGTTCGAGGCCAGCCTCTAGGGCTTTCGTTGTGCTTTAAGGCGTTCCGCCGAAAGCGTGGTCACAGCTTTTGGCACGGCGCTTTCAATACTCAAAAATCCCCCGGATGCCCGCATACGGCATCCGGGGGATTTCCGTTACTGGCCGCGCCCTACTCGGCGGGAACGGCAATATCCTCGTCACCCAGCGGATGGGGCAACTTGTCGAGCATCTCGCGCGGGCACACCTGAAGGAAGTGACCGCGCTCAGTGGCCCAATGTTGCAGGATGTCCTGAGCCTTGAGGCTGCCGGTTTCCGCCGCGTGGCGCTCGATCAGACCCTTCAGCTGCGCCTCCCAATGGGGATGCTGGACCGCGCAGGTAACAATCGTCTCGCGGTTCATCAACGGGGCCGCATCGCCGTTCGGGTCATAGAGATAGGCCATGCCGCCGGTCATGCCCGCGCCGAAATTGGCACCCAGACGGCCCAGGATGACAGCGACGCCGCCGGTCATATACTCGCACCCGTTGCTGCCGCAGCCCTCGACAACCACATGCGCGCCCGAGTTGCGCACCGCAAACCGCTCGCCCGCGCGCCCGGCGGCAAAGAGATACCCCGCGGTCGCACCATAAAGGACCGTGTTGCCGATGATGGTGTTCTCGCTGGCCTCCAGCGGGCTCGACATGGGCGGGCGCACCACGATGATACCGCCCGAGAGGCCCTTGCCCACGTAGTCATTGGCATCGCCCTGCACTTCCAGCTTCAGACCCGGGGCGGCAAAGGCGCCAAGGCTCTGACCCGCGCTCCCCGAAAGCTTGACCGTCAGGTGATCGGGCTGAAGCGAGTTTCGCATGCCGAACTTGCGCACGATATGGCTGCTGAGGCGCGTGCCGACGGTGCGATGCGTGTTCTGGACCGCGTAGTGCAGCTGCATCTTTTCCCCGTCATCGAGGAAACGGGCGGCATCGCGCACGATCTCGGCATCCAGCGTATCGGGCACTTCATTGCGCGGGCGCAAACGGTCGAGCGGGATCTTCTGATTGGCGACAGTTATCAGCATCGGGTTCAGATCCAGATCATCAAGGTGCGCCGAGCCACGGCTGACCTGAGTCAGAAGGTCCGCGCGCCCGATCACCTCGTCGAGGCTGCGCGCGCCGATGCTGGCCAGCACCTCGCGCACTTCCTGCGCATAGAATGTGATGAGGTTCACGACCTTGTCCGCGTTGCCGGTGAACTTCTCGCGCAGCGCCTCGTCCTGCGTGCAGACGCCGACGGGGCAGGTATTGCTCTGGCATTGGCGCACCATGATGCAGCCCATGGCGATCAGCGCCGCCGTGCCGATGCCGTATTCCTCGGCGCCCATCATGGCGGCCATGACGATGTCGCGCCCGGTGCGCAGGCCGCCATCCGTGCGCAGGGTCACGCGGCCACGCAGGTTGTTCATCGACAGAACCTGATGCGCCTCGGTCAGGCCCATTTCCCACGGCAGCCCGGCGTATTTTATCGAGGTTGCGGGGCTGGCCCCGGTGCCGCCGTTGTGGCCCGAGATGAGGATGACATCGGCCTTCGCCTTGGCCACGCCGGCGGCGATGGTGCCGACGCCCGATTGCGCCACCAGCTTGACCGTGACCTTCGCCTTCGGATTGATCTGCTTGAGGTCGTAGATCAGCTGCGCGAGATCCTCGATCGAATAGATGTCGTGATGCGGTGGTGGCGAAATCAGGCTCACACCCTTGGTCGAGTGGCGCAGCCGCGCGATCAGCGCGGTCACCTTCATGCCCGGCAACTGGCCGCCCTCACCGGGCTTGGCGCCTTGGGCGACTTTGATCTCCAGCTCTTCACATTGGTTCAAATACTCGGCTGTCACGCCAAAGCGGCCCGAAGCGACCTGCTTGATCTTGGCCGAGGGGTTATCGCCATTCGACTCAGGGGTGAAATGCGCCGGATCTTCGCCGCCCTCGCCACTGTCACTGCGTGCGCCGATGCGGTTCATCGCGACGTTGAGCGTTTTGTGCGCCTCGGGGGACAGCGCGCCAAGGCTCATCCCCGGCGTGACAAAGCGTTTGCGGATCGCCGTGACGGATTCCACCTCATCCAGAGGGATCGCCTTGCCCATCGGCTTGATCGCCATGAGGTCGCGCAGATGAATGGGCGGGGCCGATTGCATCGCCGCCGAATACCGCTTCCACAGATCGAAGCTGGCGGTATTGCAGGCGGTTTGCAGCATGTGCATATTCTGCGCGCCCCAGGCGTGGCTCTCGCCCGTCTTGCGCGCCTTGTAAAAGCCGCCGATGGGCAGAACGTTATCGGCAGTGGCATAGGCCTTGGCGTGGATTTCCTCCAGCTTGGTCTGGATGCCGGTGACACCGATGCCGCTGATACGGCTGACGAGGCCGGGGAAATACTCGGCGCACATCGCCCGTGACAGACCGATGGCCTCGAAGTTCAGGCCGCCGCGATAGGAGGAGATGACGGAGATGCCCATCTTGGACATGATCTTGAGCAGGCCCTGGTCGATGGCCTTGCGGTAACGCGCGACCGCCTCGGTCAGGGTGCCGTCCAGCAGGTTCCGCTCGATCCGGTCGGCAAGGCTGTCCTCGGCAAGATAGGCGTTGACCACGGTCGCGCCCGCGCCGATCAGCACGGCGAAATAATGCGGGTCGATGCACTCGGCCGAGCGCACGTTGAGCGAGCAGAATGTGCGCAGCCCCTTTTGCGTCAGATGGCTGTGCACCGCAGAGGTGGCCAAGATCATCGGCATCCCGATGCGCTTTTCGCCCGCGGCCTGATCGGTCAGCACCAGATGGCCCGCGCCGCTGCGCACGGCATCCTCGGCCTCGGCCCGGATGCGCGTCAGCCCCTCTTGCAAGGCGTTCGGGCCGGGCGCAAAGGTGCAGTCGATGTGCCCCACATCGGCGTTGAACTGCTCCATCAGCATGGTCCATTGCGCGTTGCCGACAAATGGGCTGTCCAGCACGAGGATCTGCGTCTGCGCGCCGCTTTCGTCCAGCACGTTGCGCAGGTTGCCAAAGCGTGTCTTGAGGCTCATCACGCGGTATTCGCGCAAACTGTCGATGGGCGGGTTCGTCACCTGGCTGAAGTTCTGCCGGAAGTAATGGCTCAGTGGGCGGTATTGCTTGCTGAGAACGGCGCTGGGCGTATCGTCGCCCATGGAGGCGATGGATTCCTTGCCGTCCTCACCCATGGGCGCAAGGATCTGTTCCAGCTCTTCGATGGTATAACCTGCCGCGATCTGGCGGCGGCGCAAATCGGTGCCAGTGTGCATCGGCGCCTCGCTGACGACGCCCAGCGCATCGTCCAGCTCGTTGATCTTGCCAACCCACTCCCCAAAGGGCAGCGACGCGGCAAGCTTGTCCTTGATTTCGACATCATGAAAGAGTTTGCCCTCTTTCATGTCAATGGCCAGCATCTGGCCCGGACCCAATGCGCCCTTCTCGCGCACGGTGGCCTCGTCGATCGGCACCATTCCGGCCTCACTGCCAGCGATGACCAGGCCGTCGCCGGTCACGACGTAGCGCATCGGGCGCAGGCCGTTGCGGTCGAGGCCCGCGCAGACCCAGCGGCCATCGGTCATGGCCAGCGCGGCGGGGCCATCCCACGGCTCCATCACGGAGTTGCAGTAGGAATACATGTCGCGCCATGCCTGCGGCAACTCCTGCGCGAGGTTCGACCAGGACTCGGGCACCAGCATGGTTTTCGCCATCGGGGCCGAGCGACCGGCGCGCACCAGCACCTCGAACACCGAATCGAGCGCGGCACTATCGGACGCGCCGCCGGGGATGATTGGCTTGATATCCTCGGCCAGATCCCCAAAGGCGCTGGAGGCCATGCGGATCTCGTGGCTCTTCATCCAGTTGCGGTTGCCCTTGAGAGTGTTGACCTCGCCGTTATGGGCCAGCATGCGAAACGGCTGCGCCAGCCACCACTGCGGAAAGGTGTTGGTCGAATAGCGCTGGTGATAGATGGCGAAGGCGGATTTGAACCGCTCGTCCATCAGATCAGGGTAGAAGACCGCGACCTCTTCGGCCAGCATCATGCCTTTGTAGATGATGCTGCGGCACGACAGGGACGCGATATAGAAGTTGTTGATGCCTGCGGCGATCACCGCCTTTTCGATGCGGCGGCGGATGACGTATAGCTCGCGCTCGAACGCCTCCTCCTCGATGCCGCGCGCATTCGAGATCAGGATCTGCTCGATTTCGGGACGGGTCGCGTTGGCCTTCTCCCCAAGGCAGTCGACATTGACCGGCACGTGGCGCCAGCCATAGATCGTGTGGCCCAAACGCAGCACTTCGGTCTCGACAATCGTGCGGCACGCCTCTTGCGCGGCAAAATCGGTGCGCGGCAGAAAGACCTGACCAACGGCAACCAATTGATCTTCGCGCGGCTCATGCCCGGTGCGGCGAATCTGATCGTAAAAGAAAGGCACGGGGATTTGCAGGTGGATGCCTGCGCCATCGCCCGTCTTGCCATCCGCATCCACGGCGCCGCGATGCCAGATCGCCTTGAGCGCGTTGATGCCCGCCTGCACGACACGGCGCGACCGCTTGCCACTGACCGCGACGACAAGGCCAACACCGCAGGAGGAATGTTCCTCGTCATGGGCATACATGCCATTTTCGGCCAGCCAGTCACGCTTGGCCTGTTCCTGCGCGGCCCATGTATCATCGAACTTGGTCATATCTGAATTCCTCGGCTTGGCGTAAAATGGCTAGGCTTGAAGGGCCGGGCAGCAGTGGCGCCCGGCTGTTATTCTGCGGCGACAGCCTGCTGTGCGGCCAGATCGCTGAGGATCGCATCGGCGCAGTCGCGCCCATCGCGGATGGCCCAGACGACGAGCGATGCGCCGCGCACGATATCGCCGACGGCATAGACGCCCGGCAGGGATGTGCGCCCGGTTGTGAATTCGGCCTTGATCGTGCCCCAGCGCGTGACGGCGAGTTCTGGCTGATCCCAGAGCACCGGCAGCTCTTCGGCCTCGAAGCCGAGCGCCTTGATGACCAGATCGGCGGGCTCGTCATGGACCGCGCCGTCGATTTCCTCGGGGCTTTGGCGGCCCGTCGCATCGGGGGCGCCAAGGCGCATCTGCTGGACGCGGACAGAGGTGACGGGATCGCCGGAAAAGCCCTTGGGCAGGCTGAGCCATGCAAACTCCACACCCTCTTCCTCGGCATTGGCAACCTCGCGCTGGCTGCCCGGCATGTTGGCGCGGTCGCGGCGGTAGAGGCATTTCACCGAGGTCGCGCCCTGCCGGACGGCGGTGCGCACGCAATCCATCGCTGTATCGCCGCCGCCGATGACGACGACGCGCTTGCCCTTGGCATTCAGGGTGCCGTCATCGAATTCGGGCACCGCATCGCCAAAGGATTGCCGGTTGCTGGTGGTCAGGAAGTCGATGGCGCGCACGATGCCCTTGGCGCCCGCGCCCGGCCCCTGCAACTCGCGCGATTTATAGACACCTGTGGCGATGATCAGCGCGTCATGCTCGGCCCGCATCTGGGCAAAGGTAATGTCCTCGCCCACATTGCAATTGAGCCGGAAGGTCACGCCGCCCGCCTCAAGCTGTTCCATGCGGCGCATGACCACATCCTTTTCCAGCTTGAAGCCGGGGATGCCGTAGGTCATCAGGCCGCCGCCACGGTCATAGCGATCATAGACGGTGACCTGCACGCCCGCGCGGCGCAATACATCTGCCGCCGCGAGGCCGCCGGGGCCCGCGCCGATGATGCCGACACTCTCGGGGCGCTCCTGCGCGGGCGCGGCGGGCGTGACCCAGCCTTTTTCCCACGCGGTGTCGGTGATGTATTTCTCGACCTGACCGATGGTGACGGTGCCATGACCCGATTTCTCGATCACGCAATTGCCCTCGCACAGGCGATCCTGCGGGCAGATGCGGCCACAGATCTCGGGAAAGGTATTGGTGGCCTGACTGATCTCATATGCCTCTTGCAAGCGCCCCTCGGCCATCAGGCGCAGCCAGTCGGGGATATTGTTGTGCAGAGGGCAATGGCTCTGACAGTACGGCACGCCGCATTGGCTGCACCGGCTGGACTGCTCGCGCGCCTTTTCGGATGCGTATTCGGCATAGATCTCGCGGAAGTCCTGTGCGCGAAGGTCCGGCGGACGCTTCTCGGGCATGTCGCGCATCACGGTCGTGAATTTCAGCATCGCATTGTCAGCCATCAGAACACCTATCCAAGCAGAGCATGATGGATAGACCGACTGGCGACGGTATAAAAGACAGCACTACTGTCCTATATATGAGAAATAAGGTGGTGCGGCGAAATACGGCAGGCTATTCATCTCAATTTAAGTCAATAATTATGACCTTTATGTCAAAACCCAGCGAGCAGGAGCCCCAATGCAATCGTTCCGGCGATGATTCGCCACCATCCGAACAGCGCGTATCCATTACGCGACACAAAGCCGAGCAGCCATTTAACCACGAATAGTCCGCTGACAAAGGCCATGGCAAAGCCGACGGCGATATCGCTCATGGCGCTCAGATCCAGCACGGCGCGGTTCTGGTAGAGGTCATAGGCGACGGCCCCGGTCATCGTCGGCATCGACAGAAAGAACGAGAATTCCGCCGCCGCACGCTTGTTGACCCCCATAAGCAGCGCGCCAACAATCGTGGCCCCGGACCGGCTGGTGCCCGGAATCATGGCAAGGCACTGAAACAGGCCGATGCGGAATGTCACCCATATCGGCAGATGCGCCGCATCGTCATAGCGCGGCTCGGGTGCGAACCTGTCGACAAAGATAAGGACAATGCCCCCCAGGATCAGCATGACCGCAACCAGAATGGGCGTCTCGAAGAGAACCATCTTGATGAAGTCATGTGCCAGAACGCCCACGACCAGCGCGGGCAGAAAGGCGACGATCACCGTCGCCAGAAAGCGCCGCGCGCCGGGGCTGTGGGGTGCGTCGATGATAACCTGCGCAAGCCGGGTGAAATAGACACTCAGAAGGGCCAGCACCGCACCTAACTGGATCACCACCTCGAAACTGCGTCCGGGGTTATCAAATCCGATGAAGTGCCCGATCAGCAGCAAGTGCCCCGTGGACGAGACGGGGATAAACTCGGTCAGGCCCTCGATCAGCCCGAGGGCGGCCGCGACCAGCGTGGTGTCCGACATGACTGCACCGCTCTTGCCTGTTTCAAATGCCCGCGCGCTGGCGGAAGCCTCGTGTGGTCATGGCTCGCCGATCTGCGCCGGCTGGGCCGATCTTCTATTTTAGTGCGTGTCCAGCTTGCCGGACACATCCTTGGCCGACTCCTTCATCGCCGCATACTGACCCGAGGGCCGGAAGCGCCAAAGGTAATCGGGCAGAACCGCCTCCAGCGCCGTCGGCTCGAGTCCCAGTTCGGCAAAACCCTTGGCGCCCTCGGGCACCACGTTGTCAGACTTCAACGACGTGACCTGATCGCGCGTGATTTGCGCGGGTGCAAGGCCCAGCGTCAGCGTCTGGCCCGCCTCCATCACGGCGCCCAGCCCGCTGGCGGGCAGGAAGGGGATGTTGATAATAAGGCGGCGGCGCCGAATGATATCGAGCATCATCTGCATCAGCTCGCGGAAGGTATGCACGTCTGGCCCGCCCAGTTCGTAGATGCCGGGCGCCGCCTTGCCCTGCGCCGCCATGGCAGCCGCATCGGCGACATCGCCCACATACACCGGCTGAAACCGCGTATCGGCGCCGACCACGGGCAGCACAGGGCCCATCTTGGTCATCGCGGCAAAACGGTTAAAGAACTGGTCCTCGGGCCCAAAGACAATCGACGGGCGCAGGATAACGGCGTTCGGGAAGTGCTCGAGAATGCCCTTTTCGCCGCGGCCCTTGCTCTTGGCATAAAGGCTGGCACCATCCGTATCCGCACCGATCGCCGAAAGGTGGACCAGATGCGCGACTCCCTCTTCGGCAGCAATCCGCGAAATACGTGTCGCACCGTCGTCCTGCACGGCGTCGAAGTTGTTCTTGCCCTTGCGGTCGAAGGTGCCGACGCAGTTGACCACAGCATCTGCCTCGCGCGTGACGCTGCGAACGCTCTCATCATTGCGGATATTGCAGATCACCGGCTCGACCTGGCCAACGACGCCGTAGGTGCGCACGAAACCGGCCGCCTCAGGGCGGCGGCACGCGACGCGCACGCGCCATCCGGCCTGCGCCATCCGGTACGCAACATACCGACCGACAAAGCCCGATCCGCCAAAGATTGTGACCAGTTTCGACATAAGAGCAGCCTCCGGCGCGCATTGCTGTGTTTTGTTGCGCCTACTGTCCTACCTGCGCTGCGCCTTGCGGGCAAGGCGGCATCGCGACCCGCATCAAAAAGCCCGTTGACACGCCCCCGCCCCCCGTCTAAACGGCCCCTCACGTGACCTGCCCAGGTGGCGGAATGGTAGACGCGCTAGCTTCAGGTGCTAGTACTGGCAACGGTGTGGAGGTTCGAGTCCTCTCCTGGGCACCACTTGAATTCCCAAAAACATGATAATGATTTCGCTATCGGGATTTGACTTCGCGTCCCGTTCGCTTTCAGCACTCATTCGCGTTGCAGACGTTTCCGATTCTTCGCAACTTGGCGCACGTATCCTGTAAACGGACAATCGACCACGCAGAGGGCGACGGCCTTGCGGCTTTCATGCTCTGACAGCAGGCGACCCTCAATCCCGCAAGGCATGCGCCTGGGCTTGCCCCCGCCTGCAACCCCATCGAAAACGCCAGGGGGCCATTGTTGCGGCCATTGCCTCTCGCCGTTCGAACGCATTAATGTGCCATTAAAATCGGTCTGCGCCCCCCCCCCCCCCGCGTTTCCGTTCAGAGGAGCAAGGCAATCGATGCCACAAGAGCTATTGATAATCGGCGCGGGCGAATTCGCAGATATCGCTTACGAGTATTTTACCGTCGATAGCCCCTACACGGTCGTTGGCTTTGCCGTCGAGCGCGCGCATCTGGCTGAGGACGAGAAGTTCGGGCTGCCCGTCGTGGCGCTGGAGGATGCGGTGGCGCGCTTCGATCCTGCGACGACCGAGGCGCATGTCGCAATCACATCGACGCAGTTGAACCGGGTGCGCCAGCGGCTTGTCGGCGTGGCGCGCGAGCATGGATATACACTCGCCAATTTCATAAGCCCTCGCGCGATGGTGTGGCGCACCGCAACCCTTGGTGACAACGTCTTCATCTTTGAAAACAACGTGGTCCAGCACGGGGTGCACATCGGGGATGGATGCGTGCTGTGGTCCGGCAACCATATCGGGCACCAGAGCCGGATTGGCGACTTTTCCTTCATGTCATCTCATGTCGTGGTATCCGGCTACTGCACGATCGGCCCGCGCAGCTTTCTGGGTGTGAACGCCACCTTTGCCGACGGCGTCACGATTGGCGCCGATAGCCTCGTCGGGATGGCAGCCGTGATCAACAAGTCGTTCCCGGATAACGGTTTGATCCTGAATGGCCACCCGGCAGAGCCGTCGCGCGTGTCGTCCTACCGCTACTACAAGCTGAAGCCGCCCGCATGAGCTGGCACAAGATCGGTCTGATTTATTGCCCGCAGTCAGATACGGGATGGGCGCGACACTCCTTCATGACGCCCACCCCCTGGCTGCGCAACGGTGACACGATCCGCCTCTTTGGCGGCGTCCGGGATGATCTGGGGATCAGCCGCATCGGCTGGGTCGATGTCGATGCCTCGAACCCGGCCCGCATCAAGGGGGTGTCAGCGCAGCCTGTGCTGGATCTGGGCGCGCCGGGCATGTTCGACGACAATGGCGTGATCCTGGGTGATGTGCTGGAGGTGTCGCAGGACGAGTTGCGCCTTTACTACGTTGGCTTTCAACTGGTCGAAAAGGCCAAGTTTCTCGCCTTTACCGGCGTTGCGATCAGCCGCGACCGCGGCGATACGTTTCAAAGATATGCGCCGACCCCTATTCTGGATCGCTGTCCGGAGGGCAGCTTCATCGGTGCGCTTCATTCTATCGCGCCGCTGCCCGAGGGTGGGTATCGCGCGTGGATCGCACGGGGGCGCGGATGGCAGGAGCTGGGCGGAAGGAAGTATCCGCAATACGACAGCTGGACGCTGACCAGTGCGGATGGGCTGCGGTTCGAGAATGCCTCGGCAACCCGGATCATCACGCCGAATGAGGATGAGTACCGGATTGGCCGCCCCCGCGCGAACCAGCTGCCCGACGGAACTTGGGAGCTGCGCGCCACGTCCGACACTCTGTCCAAGCAATACGCCGCCTTTCGATTCACCTCGCCCGACGGCGTCAGCTTCACCCGGACAGACGAGACCGAGATCCCGCGCGGCGCGCCCGGCAGTTGGGATGGCGAGATGACCTGCTATCCCGCGCATCTCACTGCGCCGGATGGCACGCGCTACCTCTTTTACAACGGCAATGATATGGGGCGCACCGGGGTCGGCGCCGCGCGCTGGAAAGAGTGACGGCTGCCGAAGCCCCATACCGGCCGCATCGGTGTGAATGCCGCGAGCGCATGAGGAGAGGGTGTTGTGGTAATCGAGACGCAAGACGGGGTCGCAGCCAGTTTCATTCTGCTGTCCTACAATCAGGAGGACACCATTCGCGGCGCTGTTCAATCGGTTCTCTCGCAGGCATGCGAGCCGATCGAGATCATTCTGTCCGACGATGCCTCGACGGACAGCACCTTCGACATCATCGACGCTTTGGCCAAGGCGTATGACGGACCTCACCGCGTCGTCGCCCGGCGCAACGACGTGAACCTCGGCACGAACCGCCATATCGAGTATGCAATCGAGCTTGCCGCGTCGGATCTGATGATCTGGACCGCAGGAGACGACACAAACGATCCGACGCGCGCGCAGTGCGTCATCGACGCCTACCGCCAGACGTCTGCGAAACTCATCTTTTCCGATGCCCGGACGGTCGCCAGCGATGGGAGGCCGGGGCGTGACGGATACAAGAATGCCCTATTTTACCGGTCCCACACCCTTCAGGATACTGCGCTGTCATTTGAGCTCTACCTTGGCGCGACAGCCGCCTGGCACAGGGAACTTTACCGCAAATACGGTGGCTTTCCCCGCAAGGATGCGTTCGAAGACCTTGTCCTTGGTTTTCGAGCCGCGCTGGAGGGCAGCACCCATTACATCGAAAAGGATCTGGTCACCTACAAGGAGGGAGTCGGCATCTCGAGCAACCTGTCGCGCCATGTCAGCAAGCTTTCCAATCAGCAAAGACGCATTGCAGTGTTGAAGAGCCAGATCGCGGTCCTCGAACAGCGGCAGGCGGATGCCGCGATCTTTGGGCTGGGCGAAAGCGACCCCATAAGGGTGATGTTGGCAAAGCGGACAGCGGTTCTGCAAATGCGGCTGATCTACTATGCGTTCAGCCTCGCCGCGTGTCGTCCGTATCTGGCACAACCAGGGAGGCTGGCCCATGCGCTGCTATCGGAAATGATCCGCGACATGCGCAAGCGCTAGGCTAACTGCCCCAAGCAAAAGCTGCGCCTCTCAATCGGCAAGATCCCATTCATACTGGTTGAACAGCACGCTGCGCGCGCCGAACATCTCTTTTTGCCGGGTCAGTCCGGTGTTGAGCGTGCGGCCCCCGTCCGTGGTCGAAATGCCGAAATTGAACCACTTTCGGTCCGTGAAAATCGTTTCGAGCAAATGCGAGATGATCAGGTCGAGCGCGCCATCGCGCCGCCCCTCCTCGGTTGCGGCCATGTATTGGACATGGACTGCTGCCCCGCAGTCAAAGATGACGAGGCCGCCGTGGATTCGGTCATCGCCGCAGGCGGTAAAGAGGCGGATGCCCTGCGGGAAGTGCGCGGCAAGGCGTGTGATCTCGTCCAGGCTATGCGTCGGGGCGGCGTCATGGGCCGCGCCCAGCCGTTCGGTCAGGACCGCCCAAAACCCCGCGAAATCATCGCTTTGCGCCACCTCCAGCCCGGCCTTGCGGGCGCGGGTCACGCCCTGCCGCTTGGACTTGGAGAATTTGGGCGCGGTTCCGATGGCAATGGCCGACGACAGATCGCAGCGCACTAGGCGCGCGCCCGCCTGAATGAGGGCATAGACGTCCTCTTCGGCGGGATATTGGTGGAATATATGGGGAATTGCCTTGTAATGGAGTTTCGCAAAACCCTCTGCCCTGAGGGCGGCGCGCAGGATCTCCATGATCTCGACCATCATCGCGGCTGACATGCCGGGCCCGGTGACAAAGCCGCCGTAGGTCAGCCCGCCATGGGATTGCAATGTAGTGCCCGAACGGTTCGCCGGGAGAAGCGCGACCATGCTGCCATCGGCCTCGACGATCAGGGAATGATCCTCGAACCGATCCGCATGATAGTCCATGAATCGGCGGTCATGCAGGAAAGTGCCATTGCCCGACGCGGCGACAAAGGCGTTCCACGCCCCGGCATCCTCTGGGCCATAGCGCCGGATGGTCAGGGATTTGCTCATGCTCTGTCGCCTCGTCTGTCTGGACCTCGTCTTGCGTTTATATCGCCCAAGGGCAGAATGCGATCAACGTTTGGCCTCGGGCCCTAGCCTGTCAGCCTGCCGGCGCACCTTGGGGCATGGGCGTCAGCCGGCCCGAAAGGAGCGCGGACAGCGCGACCATGAGCGTGGCGGTGCCAAGGACGAGCGCAAGGCCGCCGATCTGGTAGGTCAGCCCCGACATGAGCGTGCCGATCAGGCGCCCGGCGGCGTTGGCCATGTAGTAGAACCCGACATCCATCGTGACCCGCTCGGATCTGGTAAAGCTGAGGATGAGATAGGAATGAAGCGCCGAGTTGACTGCGAAAAGCGCGCCAAAGATCAGCAGCCCCACCACCAGCGTGACCGTCAGCCATGTCTGCGGACCGGGCGCCACAAGGACAGCGGCGGTCAAAGCAGCAGGCACGACGCAGAGCGCCCCGGCCCAGCTGCGCGCCGCCCCGATCAGCGCGGCTTCGGGGCGACTGGCCGCGCGCAACAGGCGGGGCGCACTGGCTTGCACCGCGCCGTAGAGGATGATCCACGCGGCCATGAAGCTGCCGATCATGAAGAAGGCGGCCCGGTTGCCCGCCTCGGTGCCATCCGACAGGACCGCGTAGAAATAGATCGGGATGCCGACGACGAACCACACATCGCGCGCGCCAAAGAGGAACACACGTGCCGCCGAGAGCCAGTTGACGTTCGCCGATGTCGAAAAGACATCCGAAAACTTCGGCCCCTTGCGGCCGCGTGGCAGGCCGCCTGGCATCAGCGTGGCCACTGCGACCAGCACCACCGCCAGCACCGCGGCCATGGCCACGATCGCCCAGACAAATCCCAAGGTTGCCAAGAGCGCCGCACCGAGGAGAAAGCCCACGCCCTTGACTGCGTTCTTGGACCCCGTCAACAGCGCCACCCAGCGAAACAGCTCGCCGCCCTCGGGCGGGGCCAGCAGCTTGACCGCGGATTTGGACGACATCTTGGCCAGATCCTTGGCCACCCCGCTGGCGCCCTGCACGCACATAACGAAGGCGACCGATGTCGCCACGGCCCAGCCGGGATCGAGCTGCGTCAGCGCAAGCAGCGCTGCCACTTGCAGGCCCAGCCCCATATAAAGCGTTGAAGTCAGGCCGAAACGCGCCGCAATCCAGCCTGCGGCAAGATTCGTCGCCATCCCCGCCACCTCGTAAAGGATAAAGAGGTAGGCCAGCTGCACCGGGGAAAAGCCGAGACTGTGAAAATGCAGCAGCACGAGCATCCGCAGCGCGCCATCGGTCAGCATAAAGGCCCAATAGGCCGCCGTCACCGCGATGTAGGCCGACAGACCCTCGGGCCGTTGGGTCATAGGGAGGCGCCAACCATCAGCGCCACGTCAATCAGCCGGTGGGCATAGCCCATCTCGTTGTCATACCAGACGTAGACTTTCAGTTGCGTGCCGCCGATGACCATGGTCGAGGGCGCATCAACGATGCCCGAGCGGGTGTCGTTGGTGTAATCCGCCGAGACGAGAGGACGCTCTTCATACCCCAGAATACCGGCAAGCGGGCCGTCTGCCGCCGCCTTGAAGAGGGCGTTGACCTCCTCAGCGGTCGTGGCGCGCTCCATTTCGAAAACGCAGTCGGTCAGCGAGGCGTTCAGCAGAGGCACACGCACGGCATGGCCATTGATGCGCCCCTTCAGCTCGGGGTAGATCAGCGTGATGGCGGTGGCCGATCCTGTCGTCGTCGGAATCATCGAGTTGAGCGCCGAGCGGGCGCGGCGCAGATCCTTGGCGGGTCGATCGACGATGGTCTGCGTGTTGGTCACGTCATGGATCGTGGTGATCGAGCCATGCTTGATCCCGATCGCCTCGTGCACGACCTTGACCACCGGCGCGAGGCAATTGGTCGTGCAGGACGCTGCCGTGACGATGCGATGCGTGCCCGCGTCATAGATGCCATCGTTGACGCCATAGACGATATTGGCGGCGCCGCCGTCCTTGACCGGGGCAGAAACGACCACCTTTTTCACGCCCGCATCGAAATAGGGCTGCAACTTGGCCTCGGTCTTGTAAACGCCGGTGCAGTCGATCACCACGTCGACGCCCTCCAGCGGCAAGGATGCAATATCCTTGGTGCCGACAAAGGGGATGCGCGTGCCGTCTATGGTGACGCTATCCGCGTCATGGGAAAACGCGGCATCCCAGCGGCCATGCACGGTGTCGAACTCCAGCAGATGGGCATTCATATGCGCGTCACCCACCGCGTCGTTGATCCAGGCGACGTGCGCGCCGCGCTCCAGCAGCGGCCGCAGGGCAAGCTTGCCGACGCGGCCGAGGCCATTGATTGCATATGTTGTCATGATGTTTCCTTGGTGGACGCACGGCCAATCTCGTCCACGGCCGATTGCAATGCGATACGATCCAGGCTGGCCATGGGCAGCGCGGTGAAAGCCGCAATCCGGCTGCGAAGTGCGCCGAATGCCTGCTGAAAGGCGAGGCTCTTTTCGGCATCCGTGCCGGTCACCTTGACCGGGTCGGGCATGCCCCAATGCCCGCTGATCGGCTGGCCCTCCCAAGCGGGGCAGTCCTCGTTGGCGGCCTGATCGCAGACGGTAAAGACAAAGTCGAATTTGGGCGCATCCGGGCTGGTGAACTCTGAGATATGCTTGGACCGCAGCGGCGAGGTGTCGTAGCCCTTGTCGGCAAGCACCCGGAGCGCAAAGGGATTGAGGCTGGAGTGCCGGTTCGTGCCCGCAGAATACGCCTCAAATCGGTCTGGCGCGGTGGCGCGCAGGATCGATTCGGCAAAGATGGACCGGGCGGAATTGCCCGTGCAGATGAAAAGCACGTTGTATTTGCGATCAGACATCGAGGTGTCTCCTATGGCGAGAGGTAGGCAAAGATCGGGGCGCCCACGGCAGCAATCCAGCAGCAGATACTCAAAGAGCTGCCGCACGCGCGTCATGTCGGCGGCGTAGAGAAGGGATGTGCCCGCCCGCGTCTGCACGACCAGCCCGGCACGCTGCAAGGCGGCCAGATAGGTCGACATCGTGCTGGCCTTGATGTCCAGCGCAGCCGCAAGATCACCTGCCGGGACCTGGCCCGGATAGCGGCGCATGAGCAGCCGGAAAACGGCCAGCCGCTGGGGATGGCCAAGCGTGCTGAGTTGCGTGGCGGGATCATTTTCCATATTTCATGGATTATGGAAATTTAGCACGCTGACAAGTGAAACTTTTGCGACGCCGAGGCGAAGTTGCCTGTGCTGGCCGCCGCGCGTCAGACCTGTTGTGGCACTGCTGGGTCCCTTGCCGGCTGCGCACGGTTTGCCCGTTTCTCGCCCAGCATCAGCATCGCGGGCGTCACGACCAGCGTGAGAACCGTGGCGATGACCAGCCCCCCGGCGATGGCCGAGCTAAGCTCGGTCCACCACTGAGTGGAGGGGGCACCATAGACGATCTCGCGGCCAAAGAAGTCGATGTTGATCCCGATCACCATGGGCATGAGGCCCAGCGCCGTCGTCACCGAGGTCAGGACCACCGGGCGCAAACGCTGCGCGCCGGTGCGCAGCGCCGCCTCAAGGGGCGACAGGCCCGACTTTTTCAGATCATTGTAGGTGTCGATCAGCACGATGTTGTTGTTCACCACGATCCCGGCCAGCGCGATCACCCCGATACCGCCCATGACGACACCAAAGGGCCGCCCCGTGACGATAAGGCCAAAGAGGACGCCCGCGATGGAAAAGACGATTGCACTCATCACCACAAAGGCTTGGTAGAAGTTGTTGAACTGGATGACGAGGATCACGAACATCAGGAAAATTGCCGTGACGAAGGCCCCCGCGAGGAAGTTCATCGACGCCGCCTGATCCTCGGCTTCACCGGCAAAGGCAGCCTCGACGCGATCGGGCAGATCGAGCCGGTCAATGGCAGATTGCAGCGCCGCCACCTGATCGTTGACCAGCATGCCGGGGGCGACATTGGCCTCGATGGTGATGACGCGGCGCTGATCGACGCGGGTGATGGTGCCGCTGCGGGGGCTTGGCTCGAACGTGACGAAGTTCGAGATGGGCACGAGGCCCGCCGAGGTCGGCACGCGCAGCGATTGCAGCTCTTCCAGCGTGCGCTCGTCCGAGGGAAAGCGCACGTTGATGTCCACTGTGCCATCCGCATCTCCGGGCCGGTAGTCGGCCACGGTGATGCCCCGCGTCAGGAGTTGCACCGCCTGCCCCAACGTCGAGATATCGGCCCCAAAGCGTGCCGCCTCGGAGCGATTGACCGCGATGCGCCACTCGACCCCCGGTAGGGGCCGCGTGTCGGTGACATCGGTGAAGCCGCCGATATCCTCCATCGCGGCGCGAATGTCCTCGACGGCGCTTGCCTGCGCTTGGGGATCGCGCGCCCGGACGCGCAGGTTGATCGGCTTGCCCGCCGAGGGGCCGCTCGAGGCGGTCTGCACCTGCACGTCGATGCCGGGAATGGTGGCCATGTCGGCGCGGATCTCCTCGCCGATCAGGTCGGCGGTGCGGCGCGTGTCCCATTCGGTGAATTCGATCTGGATCGTGCCGATCAGGTCGGCCGCGTCCTGATTGCTGCCGCCCGAGCGGGCGTAGATCGACTGGATCTCGTCATAGGCATAAAGGCGTTCCTCGACGCGGCGCACAAGCGCGTCCTTTTCAAAGATCGAGAAATTGTCACGGGCCCGCACCTGCACCTGCGCAAAATCCGGCTCGACCGAGGGAAAGAAGCTGATGCCGTTACCGAACTGCGCATAGGCGCCAAAGCCCGCCATGAGAAAGCTGATCGCCATGATGAGCGTCGCCCAAGGCCGCAGGATCGCGAATTGCAGCACCTTGACGTAGCCGCCGGTGAAACCAGTCAAATCCCGCGGATCGCCCTTTTCGGCAGCGTGAAGCGCGTGTTTGTCCGCCGCCGACTGGGGCGTCTTGCGCCCGATGATGCCGCCCACGACCGGGATGAAGACTAGCGCCATGAAGAGCGAGGCGGTCAGCGTCAGGATCACCGTGATGGGCAGGAATTTCATGAATTCACCCACCGTGCCCGACCAGAACAGCAGCGGAAAGAACACCGACAGCGTCGTCGCGGTCGAGGCGATGATCGGCCAGGCCATGCGCTTGGCCGCATAGGCGTAGGCGGCCTTGGGCGGGTCCCCTTCCTGCAAGCGGCGATCGGCCATCTCGGTCGTGACGATGGCGCCGTCGACCAGCATCCCGACCACGAGGATCAAAGAGAAGAGCACGACGAGGTTCATCGTGTAGCCCATGACCAGAAGCGCGGTGACACCCGCCAGAAACGCGCCGGGGATGGCAAGCCCGACCAGCAGCGCCGAGCGGATGCCCAGCGCCCAGACGATGACGATCATCACGAGGATCACGGCGGCCATGACATTGGCCTCCAGATCGCTCAGCATCGTCTCGACCTGCTCGCTTTCGTCCTGCATGTAGTCGATGGCGACGCTGCTGGGCCAGTCGGCCTGCGCCTCTTCGATCACGCCGCGCACGTCGGCGACCGTCTCGATGATGTTGGCACCCGCACGCTTCTTGATCTCCAGCGCCAGCGCAGGCTGTCCGTCGATCCGGGCGAAGCCGGTGGGATCCTCGAAGGTGCGGCGGATCGTGGCCACATCGGCAAAGGTCACGACAGTATCGCCGCGCACCTTGACCGGGAGGGCCATCACGTCCTCGATATCCTCGATGAGGCCCGGCACCTTGAGCACGATGCGCCCAGCCGCATTCTCGATGGCGCCGGCGGCGATAAGGCGATTGTTGCGATTGATCTGGCTGATCAGCTCTTCAAAGCTGATGTTGTAGGTTTCGAACACTGTGGGGTCGATCAGCACCTCGAGCAGCGCATCGCGCGCGCCGCCGACATCCACTTCCAGCACGCCACTCAGCGCCTCGATCCGGTCCGACAGATCATCCGAAAGGGAATTGAGCGTGCGCTCGGGAACGGGGCCCGACAGAATGACGGTCAGGATCGGGAAGAGCGCGGTGTTGATCTCGTTCACCACCGGGTCGGTCGCATCCTCGGGCAGTTCGGGCCGCGCGCGGTCGACGCCCTCGCGCACGTTGTCCAGCGCGGCCTCACTGTCAAAACCCGGCTCGAATTCCAGCTGCACGCTGGCATAGCCCTCGCCCGCATTCGCGGTCATCTGCTTGAGGCCGGTCAGCCCGCTCAGCTCGGCCTCGAACGGCTCGATCAGCAAGCGCTCGGAATCCTCTGGCGAGATGCCGTCGAGTGTGGTCGAGATGTAGAAGATCGGGATCGGGATCTCGGGCGAGGATTCCTTGGGGATCGACACATATGCGTAAGAGCCGACCGCGAGGATCATCACCAGTGCCATGACGACCACGCGGCTGCGGCTGAAGGCGGCGTCGATCAGGCGGTTCATTCCGTGGCCCCTGCATCCGTGGCGATGGTATCAGTGATTTGGCCTGCCTCCGGCGCAGGCATTGCGCCCTGTTCGTCCTCCTGCGGATCGGCGGCCTCGCCATCATTGACGAAGCCCTGACCGATCGAGATAATGCGCGCCTCATCCGGCAGGCCCGCGACCCAGATGCCATCGGTCTGCGCGCGCACGATCGTGATCTCGTGAAACTCTACCACATCACTGTCATTCACCGTCTTGATCCCCAAGGTGCCGCCAGTGTCCAGCGACAGGATCGCGGGTGAGACGAAATGCGCCGTCGCGCTGCCGGTCGGGATACGCAGGCGCGCGCTGATGCCTGCGGGGACGTCTCCGCCTTCATTCGGCACTTCGACCTCGGCCAGGAATGTGCGTGTCTCGGTGTCGGCGCTTGTGCCGACGAAAGTGACTGTCCCGGTCGCCACCGCGCCGGTGATGAAGGACACGTCGGCGGGCAGGCCCGTCTTGATATCGCTCAGCGATTGCTGCGGGATCTGGATGCGGATCGTCAGCGGCGTGTTGTCGACGATGCGACCGATATCGGCCCCGGTCGAGATGAATTCGCGTGTGTCGATTTCGAGCGTTTCCAGCCGTCCGGCAAAGGGCGCGCGGACTTCGGTGTTCTCGATCGCCTGCTCGGCGGCGCTGACGCCCGCCTCTGCACTGGCCAGATCGGCGCGGGCCTGTGCAACGCGGTCGGCTGTGGCAACGCCCCGCTCGACCAGCGACGTCGCATTGTCGAACTCGCGCCGGGCGCGGCTGAGCTCTTCGGTCGCGCGAGCCAGATCGGATGTGCGCGCGTCGGTGTCGAACCGGGCAATGACCTGCCCGGCCTCGAGGACAGCACCCTTGTCGACCAACAGCTCGGCAATCTGCCCCGAGGTCTCAGCCCGGATCATCGTATCGCGGTCCGGCAAGGCCTGGCCCTCGGCTACAAACACCTGCTCGACACTTTCGGCGACCGAGCGGCGCACGGCGACGGTCACCGGCTTGGGCGCCGCCGGCTTCGTGCTGGTCTGCGCGGGATCTGCGGAAGGCAGGATGTATCCGCTGCCCATCCAGCCGATGATCGCCACGGCAAGGCCACCCGCGACCCAGCGGGATCGCGACGATGCCTTGTCGCTTTCGAAGGTGAGTGTCTTGCGCGTCTCGGGTAGGGTCTTGGTCATGATGTCGCTTTCCTGGGGGCGGGCGTGAGGGCGCGCAGCATGAGGCGGTATTCGGCCGGATTGGACAGAGTGACACTGCCCTCCGGAAGGCCCAGCATTCGGTCGATCAGCGCACCTTCGGCCACCATGCGTTTGTCGAGACAGGCGACCCCTGCGTCCAGATCCCCGGCCTCGGCGGCGCGCATCGCACCTTGGACCGCGGCGCGCCGTCCGGTTGAAAAGGCAAGGATCATCTCGGTCACAAGTTCCGCGTCCGGCACATCAAAACGGCCTTCACGCGCGCCATCGGCGATCATCTGATGCAGAATGGGCCGGGCCGCCGCAGCCGAGGCCGCCGATATGCGCTGAAAAAGCACATCATTGCCGGGGTGCAGCATGGCATCGAGGAAAAACTTCATCTGCGCGGCCTGCTCGGCCTTCCAACGGCTCGATTCGGCCAGAAAGGCATTGAAGCGCATCAAGGCATCGCCACTGGTGGCGGCCCTCGCCGCCTCGGCAGAGGCCAGGCCGGCCTTGGTAAACCGCGCGACCACACCGTCGAGCAAATCATCCTTGGCCTTGAAGTGATGGTAGAACCCGCCCTTGGAGATGCCCGCCTCGGCCAGAACGCTGGCCACGGTCACATCATCCCAGCCGCGCGCGAGGAACTGGCCCTGCGCCACGTCGAGAATATGCGCGCGCCGCTCTTCGGGCGCCAGACGCTCGCGCTTGGCGCCGGGGACGCTGTTGGGTTCAAGTTCTTGCATATGCTGCGCCTTACTACAAACCGACGGTCGGTATGTAGCGGTGAGCTCATGAGTTGGCAAGTAGCGCTGATGCTGGGGCGGGCAGAAAAAGCGGCTATCCGCCGGTGAACGCGCTGCCCCCCAGGCAACACGGGCATTTGCATCAAGCGCCGGTTCTGTCATGCCGGATGCGTTCCGTTTTCGAGATCACGAGGCAGCCACCTGTGCCACCCGACACCTTCATGCGATACGCCGTCTACTGGACGCCGCCGCCTGGCCCGCTTGCGCGGTTCGGGGCCGCTTGGCTGGGCTGGGATCCGGTTGCCTCTGCCGAGGTGGATGCGCCCGAGTTCGCGCCTGAAATACCGGGCACCTCCTTGTGCGAGATTACCGCAAGGCCGCGCACCTACGGCTTTCACGCGACGATCAAGGCACCCTTTCGCCTTGCCCCCGGCAAGACCGAGGATGGCTTGTGTGCCGCGTTTCACAGCCTTGCCCTGAGCCGGCCACCTGTCCGACTGGATGCACTGAAGCTGGCACGGATGGGCCGATTTTTATGCTTGCGGCCCGAGAGTGATAGCGCCGCGCTGAATGCGCTGGCCGCCGAGGCGGTGCGCCAACTCGATCCGTTTCGCGCGCCCCTGACCGGGGACGAGATTGCGCGGCGCAGGCGTAGCCGCCTGTCGCCCGAGGCCGATGCGCTATTGCTGCGATGGGGGTATCCCCATGTGATGGAGCGGTTTCAGTTTCACGCAACGCTGACCGGCCCGCTGAAGGAGGCAGAGGCTGGCGCGGTGGAGGCAGCGCTGCTCCCCCTGCTGGAGCCGCTCTTGCCATGCCCCTTCTGGATCGACGCGCTGACCCTGATGGGCGAGGATGCAAGCGGGCGATTTCACGCGCTGTGCCGTGTGCCGCTGGGGGGCGGTTTGCAGGCGACCTGACGAGGCGCCGCGGGAACGGGCAGCGGGGAGCGGTGGTTATCAAAGCGGCTCATGCTAGCTTTGGCTGAGGGCTGGTGCGACGCACCAGACCTTGACGCGCAAAGGATCGGATATGTCCGCCCATCTTCATGGCCTCGCCACTGCGCTGCCGCCTTATTGCCTGAACCAAGCCGAGGTGGCGTCGCGCGCCGCCGAAATATTTGGCGACAGGTATCCGCAGTTCTCGCGTCTGGCCAAGACATTCGAGACCTCTGGCATTGAGCAGCGCCATTCGGTCGTGCCACTCGACTGGTTCACGCAGAAGCATGGCTGGAAGGATCGCAGCGCGGCCTATGTCGCCGGCGCCGGCGCGCTTTTTATCGACGCGGCCCGCACCGCGCTCAATGATGCGGGCTGGGCCGCTTGGGAGGTGGATTGCATCGTCACCGTCTCCTCCACCGGGATCGCCACACCGACGCTGGAGGCGCGGGTGCTGGGCGAAATGGGGTTTCGCGATGACGTGATGCGCGTGCCAATCTTTGGCCTTGGATGTGCGGGCGGTGTCAGTGGGCTGGCGACTGCCGCCGCGTTGGCGCGCGGGGATGCTGGGTCAAAGGTGCTGCTGGTAGTGGTCGAGACCTGCTCGCTGTCGTTTCGGTCGGACCGGCTGCAAAAGGCGGATATCATCGCGGCGGTCCTCTTTGGCGACGGCGCGGCGGCGGCCTGCATCAGCACGGATGCACCGCGCGGCGCGCATGTCACGCTGGGCCGAGGCCACCAGATGACATGGCCCGATACGCTGGGCATCATGGGCTGGGACGTCGATGATACCGGCCTTGGCGTTGTTTTTGACCGCTCCATCCCCGCCTTCGTTGCCGAGCATTTCGGCGCCGCGACGGCAGGCGCGCTGGCGGCCGCCGATCTGACGCCCGCAAGGATTGACCGCTATGTCTGCCATCCCGGCGGCGCCAAGGTGATTGCCGCGATCGAAGAGGCGATGGATCTGGCGGCGGGCAGTCTGGACGCCGAGCGCCGGGTGCTGCGCCAATGCGGCAACATGTCTGCGCCGACCGTGCTTTTTGTGCTGCGCGCCGTGCTGGATGCCGGGGCTACGGGGCAGATGATGGCCTGCGCGCTGGGCCCCGGATTTACCGCATCCTATCTGCCTTTGTATGTCGCGGAAAATATGACCGAACGGGCGGCCTGATGGAAATCGGCGCCGCGCTCTTTCTCGGCTTTATCGTGCTGCAACGGCTGAGCGAGCTGGTCATCGCGCGGATCAACACCGCCCGCCTGATGGCGCGCGGCGCTTATGAGGTGGGCGCGGGCCATTACCCGGTGATGGTGGCAATGCACAGCCTCTGGATCCTCTGCCTGATCATGTTCGGAATGGGCCAGCCTGTCTCGCCGGGCTGGCTAGCCATTTTTGCCGTGCTTCAGGTGTTGCGCGTGTGGATATTGGCGACGCTTGGCCCCCGTTGGACCACGCGCATCATCATCCTGCGCGCGCCGCTGGTGAAGCGCGGCCCGTTCCGACATCTGCGGCATCCCAATTACGTTCTGGTCGTGGCCGAGATCATCGTCGCGCCGATGGTGCTGGGGCTGGTCTGGGTCGCGGTGCTGTTCACCTTGCTCAATGCCGCAATGCTCTGGGTGCGCATTCGGGCCGAGAACCGCGCGCTGGCCGATCTGAGAGAGCTTTGAGCGCCGCGCATCGGATCGACTGAGCGCGCGCGAGCGATTGCCCCTTGGCCAGCGTTATGGTGTATGAAGCCTTGCACCTACCTGAAAGGCCGCACATGAAAACCGTCATCTTCATTCCCGCGCGCTATGCCTCGACGCGCTATCCCGGCAAGCCGCTGGTCGATATCCGCCAGAAGGATGGCAGCGCCAAGAGCCTCATTCGCATGAGTTGGGAAGCAGCCTGCGCGATTGAGGGGGTCGATGCCGTGTATGTCGCCACCGATGACGCCCGCATCGCCGAGCACGCGCGCAGTTTCGGCGCCGCAGTGGTGATGACCTCCTCGACCTGCGAGAACGGCACGGCGCGCTGCGCCGATGCGCTGGCCCAGTTGGACGGCAGGCCCGATCTGGTGGTCAATTTTCAGGGCGACGCGCCGCTGACACCCCCATGGTTCGTGGAAGAGCTGATCGCGGCCATGCAGGCCGATCCCACCGCGATGATGGCGACGCCCGTGCTGCGCTGCGACCGGCAGACCTACGACAACTTCGTCGAGGACCGTCAGAATGGCCGCGTGGGCGGCACGACGGCGGTCTTTGACGCAAAGCAGAACGCGCTCTATTTTTCCAAGGAAGTGCTGCCCTATATCGCCCCCGGCAAGCTGCCCACGCCGATTCCGGTGTTTCACCATGTCGGCGTCTATGCCTATCGGCCGGACGCGCTGAAGGCATATGTCGAGGCGCCCATCAGCACGCTCGAGACGCTGGAGGGGCTGGAGCAGTTGCGCTTTCTCTCTGCCGGGATGCCGGTGCGCTGTGTCGAGGTGGACGCGCGCGGGCGTCTTTTCTGGGAGCTGAACAACCCCGAGGACGTCGCCCGCATCGAGGCGGCATTGGAGGCACAATGATCGAAACACGCAGCATCACCATCGGCGACATCGAGATCGGCGGGCGCGCGCCATTCGCGCTGATCACCGGACCTTGCCAGCTGGAAAGCCTGGATCACGCGCGCATGATGGCGGGGCGGATTGCCGAGGCCTGCGCGCCAACGGGCACGCGCTTCATCTTCAAGGCGAGCTATGACAAGGCGAACCGATCCTCGTTGTCGACGCAGCGGGGGCTGGGCATGGATGAGGGCCTGAGCATCCTTGACAAGATTCGCGATGAATTCGGCTGCCCGGTCCTGACGGATGTGCATGACGCGCATCAGTGCGCGCCGGCGGGCGAGGTGGTGGATGTGATCCAGATCCCCGCGTTTCTCTGCCGCCAGACCGACCTTTTGCTGGCGGCCGGCGAGACGGGCTGCGCGATCAACGTTAAGAAGGGGCAGTTCCTTGCGCCGTGGGACATGGAGAATGTCGCCGAAAAAATCGCCAGCACCGGCAACACGCGCATCATGCTGTGCGATCGGGGCACATCCTTTGGCTACAACACGCTGGTCAGCGATTTTCGCGGCCTGCCAGTGATGGCGCGGACAGGGTATCCGGTCGTCTTTGACGCCACCCATTCGGTGCAGCAGCCCGGCGGGCAAGGCACCACGTCAGGCGGGCAGCGCGAATTTGCGCCGGTGCTAGCGCGCGCGGCTGTCGCGGTGGGTGTATCGGCCCTCTTCATCGAAACGCACGAAGCGCCAGATACCGCACCAAGCGATGGGCCAAACATGATCCCAGTGGACAAGATGGAGGCCCTGATCGGCCAGCTGCGCAGCATCGACGATCTGACCAAATCCCAAGCCGAGATCGATCTGGGCGCCTGAAGAAGCCGCGCAGGCGTATATTTTTGTCGTCAAACCGGGCTATGATGACGGTAGGGTAACGCTTGCGCTGCGTCAGGGACGGGAGCCCTGCATGGGAACACATGGGCGCATGCGTGCGTTGCCACTGTGCCCAATAGGGAGCCTGCCATGTCTTCGTTTCGCGCCAGATACATCACCCGCCCGATACACCGCTGGGCGCAGCGCGCCTTGCCCGCCCTGTCGGATACCGAGCGCGAGGCCCTGACCGCTGGCGAAGTCTGGTGGGAGGCAGAGCTGTTTTCCGGCAACCCGGACTGGTCCAAGCTGCAAGGCGTTCGCGCGCCAAAACTGACCGAACAGGAACAGGCGTTTCTGGACGGGCCATGCCGCCAGCTGTGCGATATGCTGGATGATTGGGAGATCAATCAAACAGACGCGGATCTGTCGCCCGAGGTCTGGGCGTTTCTGCGCAAGCACAAGTTCTTTGGGATCATCATCCCCGAATCGCATGGCGGGCTGGAGTTTTCGGCCTTTGCACACAGCGAGATCGTGCGCTTTATCTCGACGCGGTCGGTTGCGGCAGCGGTGACGGTCATGGTGCCCAATTCGTTGGGACCGGGCGAGTTGCTGCATCAATTCGGGACCGAGGCGCAGCGCGACTATTGGATGCCACGCCTTGCCGATGGCCGCGAATTGCCCGCCTTTGGCCTGACGAGCGCCGAGGCGGGCAGTGACGCAGGCGCAATGATCGACGAAGGCGTCATCTGCAAGGGGGACTGGCAGGGCGAGGAAGTGCTGGGCATCCGCCTGAACTGGGCCAAGCGGTATATCACGCTGTCGCCGGTTTGCACCGTGCTGGGGCTTGCGTTCAAGCTGCGCGATCCGGACGGCCTGATTGGCGATACCGAGGACATAGGCATCACCTGCGCGCTGGTGCCGACGGATCTGGACGGGGTCGAGACGGGGCGCAGGCATATCCCCTCGTCCACCATGTTCATGAATGGGCCGACGACCGGCAAGGATGTGTTCATCCCGCTGGAAAACATCATCGGCGGGCCGGAGTATGCAGGGCGCGGCTGGATGATGTTGATGTCTGCGCTGGCAGCGGGGCGGGGTATTTCCCTGCCCTCGATGGGGTGCGCCGCCATCGCGCTGAGCGCGCATACAACGGGCGCCTACGCGCGCATCCGCGAGCAATTCCGCCTGCCGATCGGCAAATTCGGCGGCGTGCAGATCTGCATGGGCAGGCTGGCGGCGGATGCCTATGCCATGGACGCGGCCCGGCACCTGACCTGCGCGGGTCTTGACGAGGGGCGCGCGCTATCGGTGATTTCGGCCATCATGAAGGCGCATGCGACCTTTCGGATGCGCGAGGCGCTGAATGACGCGATGGATGTTCATTCCGGCAAGGCGGTGATTGACGGGCCGTCGAATTACCTTCTGGCCCTCTATCGCGCGGTGCCCATCGGGATCACGGTGGAAGGCGCGAATATCGTCACGCGGAGCCTGATCATATTCGGCCAAGGCTCGATCCGGGCGCATCCCCATATGCTGGACAACATGATGGCCTTGCAGGAGCCGGACCGTCAAAAATCGCTCGATGCGTTCGACAAGTCCATCTGGGCGCATATCGGTCATACCGGCAAGACGCTGTTTCGTGCGTGGGGCCGGGCGCTGACGGGAGGGCGGTTTTCCCCCGCCCCCTTTGCCGGGCCCGCCACGCATATCTACCGCAGGCTTGGCCGCTGGTCGGCGGCCTATGCGCTGACCGCCGATGTGTGTTTCCTGACGCTGGGCGGCGCGCTGAAACGCAAGGAGATGCTGTCGACCCGCATGGGCGACATCCTGTCCGAGATGTACATCCTCTCTGCCGCATTGAAGCGATGGGAGGACGAGGGGCGGCAAAAGGCCGACCTGCCCGTTTTGAATTACACCGCTGAAATTGCGTTTCAGCGGATTCAGGTCGCGCTGGACGATGTGATCGTGAACCTGCCCGCGCGCTGGGCCGCGTGGATCCTGCGGGGCATAACCTGGCCCGGACGGCGCGAGAAAGGGCCGGATGACGCGCTGGTCGAAGCCTGTAGTGACCTGATCTATACACCTTCGCCCGCGCGCGACCGCATCACGGGCGATATCGCGGGCAGTTGCAGCCATCCGGGGATATCGCTGCTCAATGACTGCTATGGACGCGTCACCGCGATGGCCCCGGCGATGAAACGTCTGCGCGACGCAAGCAAGACGCCGCGCGAGGGCCGCGACGCCGGCATCATCAGCGCGGCGGAGCTGAGCCAGATAAACGACATGAACGATCTGGTTTCACGCGTCATCGCCGTAGACGATTTCGACCCCGAAGAGCTGGGCCACTACTTTCCGGGGCTGATCCCCGACGGCGAGGGCCGCGACGCACCCAAGCACAAGCCTGAGGAGGCCGCAGAATGACGCAATCGAGCCGAGTATTCCTGGTGGATGGCGCGCGCACGCCGTTTCTGAAAGCGCGGGGTGCGCCCGGCCCTTTCACGCCCGTCGATCTGGCGGTGCAATGTGGGCGGCCCCTGCTGGCGCGTCAGCCCCTTGCGCGCGAGGCGCTGGATCTGGTGATCCTGGGATGCGTCAACGTGATCGCGGACGAGATGAACCCGGCCCGCGTCGCAGCCCTGCGCCTTGGACTGGGTGAGCGGATGGTCGCCTTTACAATGCAGATCAACTGCGGCTCGGGGATGCAGAGCATCGACACCGCCTACCGCTATATCCGGTCGGGCAGTCACGACATGATCCTTGCGGGCGGAGCCGAAGCGCTGAGCCATACCCCCCTCATCCTGCGGCAATCGGCGGCGGAATGGCTGGGCAATCTGAGCACGGCCCGCAGCCCGGTGGAGAAGCTGAAGCTGCTGGGCGGGATCCGGCCCGATTTCTTCAAGCCGGTGGTAGGACTTGAGCGGGGTCTGACCGATCCGATCACCGATCTCAGCATGGGCCAGACAGCCGAGATCCTGGCGCATCGCTTTGGCATCGACCGTCAGATGGCGGATGAATACGCAATGCAAAGCCACCATCGTCTTGCCGCCGCACAAGTGAATGGCGACCTGCTGGGCGAGGTGGTTCCTGCGTTTGGCCCCGATGGCACGGTCCATGACCATGACGACGGCGTGCGCCCCGATAGCGATATGGCCGGGCTGGCCAAGCCGAAGCCTGTGTTCGAGAAACCTTACGGCAAGGTGACGGCGGGCAACTCCAGCCAGATCACAGATGGGGCCAGCTGGGTCATCGTGGCCTCAGAAAAGGCGGTCAATGTGCACGGGCTGGAGCCGCTGGCCGAAATCACCGATAGCGAATGGGCGGGGCTGGACCCTTCCATTATGGGGCTGGGTCCGGTTCTGGCGTCGACGCCAATCGCGCAGCGGCAGGGGCTGGGCTGTGACGATGTCGATCTGTGGGAGCTGAACGAGGCGTTTGCCGCGCAGGTGCTGTCCTGCGTCGAGGCTTGGGCGGATGAGGACTTCTGCCGCGAGGTCCTGGGATACGATGCTGCCTTCGGGCGGATTGACCGCAACCGGCTGAACGTGGATGGCGGTGCCATTTCGCTGGGGCATCCCGTGGGCACCAGTGGCAACCGCATCGTTCTGCATCTGGCCAATGCGATGAAAACGCGCGGCGCCAAGCGCGGGATCGCGACCGAATGTATCGGTGGCGGCCTTGGTGGCGCGATGATGCTGGAGGCTGTGCAATGAGCGGAACAGTGATGGAATTTCTGGGCGCCGAGCGGCGCGAAATGGGCGGTACAGGTGCGCGGCAGGGCAATTGGCGCAGCGGGAGGGATGCAAGCGGCATCCTCTGGCTGGCCATGGACTGTGAAGCGGGTGGCACCAACGTCATCTCGCGGCGCGTGCTGGAAGAGCTCGATCAACACCTTGCGGCTGCGGAGGCCGATTTGCCCAAGGCATTGGTCATTCGCTCGGCCAAGGAGGCGGGATTTGCCGCCGGGGCCGACATCTCGGAATTCAAGGATGTGGCAGACGACCCCGAGACGCTGTTGCGCGAGGGGCATGCCGTGTTCGACCGCCTGGCGGCGTTGAAGTGCCCGACCATCTGCGTGGTCCATGGGGCCTGTCTGGGCGGCGGATTCGAAATGGCATTGGCCTGCGATATGCGGATCGGCGTGCGCGGCGCGTCCTTTGCCTTTCCCGAGGTGCAATTGGGCCTGCATCCGGGCCTTGGCGGCACATTCCGGTCGCTGGCGCTGATCAACCCGGTGGAGGCGATGACCCTGATGCTTACCGGCAAGAGCGCGCATACCAAGAAGGCCAAGGCGCTGGGCCTGCTGGATGCCGTTGTCGAAGAGCGCCACGTTGCGGCCGCCGTTCTGTCGGCGGCGAATGGCAAGATGGAAGGCCAGGACAGGGGCCTGAAAGCGCACGCCCTGAGCTATGCCACCGCGCGCGGCTATGCGGCGCGGCAGATGCGCAGCAAGACCGAGAAGAAAGCACCAAAGGCCCACTATCCCGCGCCCCATGCGCTGATCGACCTCTGGGAAGAGCATGGCGATGATGCGACGGCAATGCAGAAGGCTGAGATCGCATCCTTTGGCCAGCTTTTGCAGACTGAGACGTCGCAGAGCCTCCAGCGCGCGTTTTTCCTGCGCCGGCGGCTGCGCGGCAATGCCAAGGGCAAGGATGGCATCACGCATGTTCATGTCATCGGGGCGGGCGCGATGGGCGCCGAAATCGCCGCCGTGTCCGCCATCGGTGGCAAGCGCGTGACCTTGGGCGATTTGTCCCCCGAGGCACTGGGGCGCGCGATCAAGCAGGCGGGCGATATATGCGACTCCAAACACCTGAGTAGTCTCGAAAAGCGCGATGCGCTGGACAGGTTGATGCCGGATCCCAAGGGGTATGGCATCGCTTCTGCGGACCTCATCATCGAGGCCGGACCAGAGACAATGGAAACCAAGCAAGGGATCTACGACGACCTGAAACCTAAAATCAAGGCGGGCGCGATACTGGCCAGCAATACCTCCAGCCTGTCGTTGGCCGACCTGGCGGCCCATGCGCCCGATGCCGCACATTTCGCCGGGCTGCATTTTTTCAACCCCGTCTCGCGCATCGACCTCGTCGAGGTAATCCGGGGGCCGAAGACGTCGGACGAGACGGCAGCGCGCCTTGCCGCCTTCTGCGGCGCGATCAAGAAGCTGCCGGTGCATGTGGGCGACGCGCCCGGTTTTCTCGTGAACCGCGCCTTGGTCCCTTACATGATGGAGGCGATGATCCTGATGGATGAGGGCGTGGCGAAGGAGACGATCGACACCGCTGCCTTGCGCTTTGGCATGCCGATGGGGCCGGTGACACTGGCCGATCAGGTGGGCCTAGATATCGGGCTGCATGTGGCGGTCAGCCTGTCTGAGGGGCTGAAGACGCCGCTTGCGCCCATATCGGACACTCTGCGCGCCAAGGTGGCGGCGGGCGAGACCGGCAAGAAGGCGGGCAAGGGGTATTACGACTGGTCCGATGGCACGCCGCATCCCGACAGCGACGCCGGCGCGCCCGCGGATCTGACCGACCGGCTCATCCTGCCGATGCTGAACGCCTGTGCCGAGGTTTTGCGCCAAGGCACGGCGCAGGAGGCCGATGATATCGACGCCGCCATGATCTTTGCCACCGGATGGGCCCCGTTTCGCGGGGGGCCGATGCACTACGCGCGCGAGCGGGGCGTCGACGCGGTGGTCAAGCGCCTCGAAGAGTTGGAGGCGGAGCATGGTGCGCGTTTTGCCCCCGACGCAGGGTGGCAGACGTTCAGCTAGCCGCGGGGGACCGCGGCAAGATTGTCGTTTTCAGCCCCTGCAATAGGCAGTAGTCACATCGCATGAAGCTGAACCTGACCCATATCGGCCAACTGGCCGCGCTGCCTTGCGATACGCTTATTGATGCCCGCTCGCCCAGCGAGTTTGCCGAGGATCACCTGCCGGGCGCAATCAACCTGCCCAGCCTCGATGATGCCGAGCGAGCCGAGGTGGGCACGATCTATGTGCAAGAAGACCGGTTCAAGGCGCGGCGCATCGGCGCATCGCTGGTCGCGCGCAATGTCGCGGCGCATCTGGAAGGGCCACTGGCGCGGCATGACGGCAGTTGGCAGCCGCTGGTCTATTGCTGGCGCGGGGGACAGAGATCAGGCTCTTTCGCTTCGATTTTGGAGCAGATCGGCTGGCGCGTGCGCCTGCTGGAGGGCGGGTATCGGGCATATCGGCGGCTGGTGGTGCAGATGCTCTACGAGAGTACGCTGGCACTGCGGCCCGTGCTGCTGGATGGCAACACTGGAACGGCCAAGACCCGGCTTCTGGAATTGCTTGAGGAAAGCGGTGTTCAGGTCATCGACCTTGAAGGGCTGGCCAACCATCGCGGCTCGGCCCTTGGCGCGCGGGCGGGCGGGCAACCGCCACAAAAGCTGTTCGAGGGGCGGCTTGCGCAGAAAATCGCGGCGCTCGATCCAGCACGGCCTGTGGTGATCGAGGCCGAATCGCACAAAGTCGGAACGCGTATCGTGCCGCCCAGCCTCTGGACAGCAATGAAGTCGGCGCCCGTCATACGCGTGACAGCGCCGGCGGAGGCGCGGGCGCGCTATCTGGCCAATGCCTATAGCGACATGACGGACCAGCCCGAAGAACTCTGCGCGAGCCTCGATCTGCTGCGCCCGCTGCGCGGACATGAGACGGTGGATCATTGGCAAGAGATGGTGGCGACCGGCGATTTCACCGCATTGGCAGAAGAATTGATCCGCGAGCACTACGATCCAGGCTATCAGCGGGCACGCGAGCGGCATGAGACCGCGCAGGCGCGCGCTGTGAGTTTGCCTGCGCTGGACGACGCGGCGCTGCGGGCGGCGTTGCCCGATCTGATGGCAGTAATCGAGACGGCTAGCGCAGGCTGATACCGGGCGGCGCATCAGTGATTGCGCCGATATCAGTGGCGGTCATGCCCATCTGGTGAAGGCTCTCGAGAGCGCGCTGGGCATCCCTTGGGGCGATTGCGGCCAGAAAGCCACCAGCGGTCTGAGGATCAAAGAGAATGTCATGCTGGGGTCCGGCGCCGAGGCCTGTCATGGACGGGGCGGCAAAGGCGCGGTTTGATGCATGAAGCGACGATCTGTGCCCTGCCCGCAGGATGTGTTCGGCACCGAAGAGAAGGGGGATAGCGTCACCATCAATCTGCGCTCCGACACCGCTTGCGCGGCAGATGGCAAGAAGGTGGCCGGCGAGGCCAAAGCCGGTCACATCCGTCATGGCATGTGCCATATTCAGGCTCTGCACGGCTGATTGGGGACTGAACGCCATATGATCCAGTGCGCTTCGCACGATGTTCCCATCCGCAGCGCCTGTCATGTCGGCAGCAAGGATCGCGCCGGTGCCCAGCGCAACGGTCAGTATCAGGCGGTCGCCGGGGCGCGCACCGCCGACACCGATGGGCGCGCGACCCTCGGGCATGAGGCCGGTGACGGTATACCCAATGGTCATCTCGGCGCCCTGAGTGGTGTGGCCGCCGATGACCTCGGCCCCGGCAGCGGCCATGACATCATGGGTCGCAGACATGATTTCAGCCAATGTTCGCGCCTGCAACGGCCCACTCATCCGGGGCAAGACGATGTTGACGAGGGCGGCCTGAGGCTCGGCCCCCATTGCCCAGACATCGCCCAACGCGTGAATGGCGGCAATGCGCGCCATCAGCCACGGATCGGCGGTAAAGGCGCGCAGGTGGTCCGTGGTGATGACCTGAACGCGATCCCCGATTTGCAGCGCGCCTGCATCATCGCCCGGACGGATCAGCACGTCGTCCCGCAGGCCCGTGCGCGCCCCGGACAGAGCCGATTGCAAGGCTTCGGGACCGACCTTGGCACCACAACCGCCGCAGATCATCGGGTGATCGGTCAGCTCCTGCGCGGTGCCATCGGCCATTTCGCGGGGAAGTTTGGGCTGGGGCATCGCGGGCAGATCTCGGAACTTCTGCATGAAACGTTGGTCAATGCGGTCTTTCCAACGCCAGAGGCCCGGCAGGCTGAGACCAAGCGCGCCGCGATCGGCAACAGCATCCTTCTCGCCCAAGGATACCAGTTTGAGATATTGCTTTTGCGGCTCAAACCGGCGCTTTGGCACGGCGCCCATCAGGGCGGAGCGGAGGTTGTCGAGCAAGATTGGCGCGGCGCGTACAGCATAGACGCCAGCCTTGGGGCGCGGGGCGTGGCGCAGATATGCGCAATCGCCCGCCGCAAAGATGGCGCCATCATCGACACTGCGCAGGTAGGCATCCACGGTGATGAAACCATCCGCAAGGGCGAGGCCCGTCCGGGCAAGCCATGGCCAGGGCCGCGCGCCTGCGGCGGCCACGGAAAGCGTGGCGGGAATGGACGCACCATCCTCTAATTCGACACTATCATGGGTGATTTCGGCAATATCCGCCTGCTCGATCAGCACAATCCCGACGGCCTTCATGCGGCCGCGCAGGATGCGGGCGGTCGCCGGGGCGACCCCGGTGAGGGCATCGCTGGTGTCAATGACGTGGACGCAAGGATGAGGCGTGACCTGCGACAGTCGGTGATGCATCGCCAAGGCCAGCTCAACCCCGGCTACACCGCCGCCCAATATGGCACAATGTGGTTGAATAGAGCCTGATCTGACGTCCTCGACAAAGGTCTGCCAACGATCGGCAAAAGGTCCAAGCGGCTTGGCCGCAATGCCGTGCGCGTCAAACCCGGTGAGCGTCATGGGCGCCGAAGTGATGCCGATATCAATGCTGAGCACGTCATAGGCGATGTCCGGACGGCCATCGACCTGCACGCGGCGCGTGGCGCGGTCAATCCCGCAGGCGCGCCCGACGATCAGGCGCGCACCGGCAAAACGGGCGAGACGGCCAAGGTCGATATCCAGCGCCTCGCGCGGGTAGTGACCGGCAATATGGCCGGGCAACATGCCGGTGTAGGGCGCCTTGGGGTTCGGATCGATAAGGGTCAGCCGCGCGCCCGGCAGCGGCTTCATCCCCCATTTACGCAGAACGAGGGCGTGTGCATGACCGCCGCCGATCAGGACGAGGTCGCGGGTAAGGGGGAAATCGCTGTTCATGGCCATCCCGAAGTGCCGCAAATCGTGCAGGTTGTCGAGATGGCCCGCAGGGCGATCACGCGGGTTTGTGGTAGGCGCGATACCAGTCGACGAATTCGCCGATCCCCTCGACCACCGGAGTGTTCGGGCGATATCCTGTGAGCGATTCCAGCAAGGAAGAGTCGGCCCACGTGCCAGGCACGTCACCCTTTTGCATCTCCATCATGTTCTTCTTGATCTCGAAGCCCAGCTTGGCCTCGATGGCAGCTATGAAATCCATCAGTTCGACCCGCTCACCATTGCCGATGTTGACGACGCGGTATGGTGCAGCGGCGCTGAGGCTGTCGCCGGGCGCGATGTCCTCGGGGCTGTCCGGCTGCAACGGGGGCGTGTCGATCAAGAGGCGGATGCCGCGCACCAGATCGCCGACATAGGTAAAATCGCGCGCCATGCGGCCATGGTTGTAGACGTCGATCGCCTCGCCATCGAGGGCGGCACGGACGAATTTATAGAGCGCGAGATCAGGGCGCCCCCACGGGCCGTAGACCGTGAAAAAGCGGAACATCGTGGTCGGGATCTTCCACAGATGCGCGTAGGAATGGGCCATATGCTCGTTCGCGCGTTTGGTCGCGGCATAAAGGGTCAGAGGCATTTCGGCGCGCTGCCCCTCATGGAACGGCATGTCGGTATTCGCGCCATAGACAGATGATGTGGAGGCCATCAGCAGATGCGAGGGAGGCATCTCACGTGCACACTCCATGAGGTTGAATGTGCCCTCGATATTAGCCGAAATGTAGCTGCGCGGGTTTTGGAGGCTGTAGCGCACACCTGCCTGCCCGGCGAGGTGGACGATGGCATCGGGCGCCGCCTCGTGCACGCAGCGCTGTAGCAGGTCCATATCCTCAAGCATGCCCTCGTGTGCAGTGAAACCCGGCGTTTGCAGCAGCATCTGGTGGCGGCGGTGCTTGAGCGCGACATCGTAGTAGTCGGTCATGCCATCAAAGCCGACAACGCGGAAGCCTTCGGCCAGGAGGTGCTTGGCGAGGTGGTAACCGATGAACCCGGCCGTTCCGGTGACGAAAATGGTGCGCATCGGCTGATCCCTGTCTTGAATGGCTTTGGCAATGCCCAGCCCCGAGTGGTCTAAGCGATTTAAGCCCCCGAAGTCACTAGAATATCTTGTGGCGGTTTTGCGATGGAAAGCCGCTAGGGTTTATGGAAGGCTCCCGCACGTGACGGAGGGCTGGCGCCCTGCCGCAATCTGAGCAGGAGAACCCGAGTGGAACCGCGGCTGACGCCCTTTATTCTGGCCATGGTCGCGCTGGTGGGCATCCTGTGGGGGCTGAACTGGCCTACGGTCAAATTCCTGCTGCGCGAGGTGCCGCCCCTCAGCCTGAGAGCCGCCGGATTCACTGGCGGGGCGCTGGTGCTGCTGTGCATCGTCAAGCTGCTGGGTCATCGCCTGCGGCCCGAACCGGGTGAGGCGCGCGCTATCGTCATTGCCGGTATTTTCGTGGTCTTTGGCTTCAACATCACCACGGCGCTGGGACAGACCCTGACCGAGGCGTCGAGGGCAGCGATCATTGCCTATACGATGCCCGCGATCACCGCCGTTCTTGCGTCGGTTTTCCTGAAAGAGCGGCTGGGATGGCGGCGCGTTCTGGCGGTGCTGATCGGAATGGCCGGCCTTGGTGTGCTGGCATCGGTGGATTTCGCCGCATTGGTGGCGGCGCCTGCGGGCGCGCTCTTCATGCTGGCGGCGGCGCTTTCGTGGTCCATCGGCAATGTTCTGGTGCAAGCGCGCACGTGGTCGCTGTCGCCACTGGCGCTGACCTTGTGGTTTTTCGTGGTGTCGATGGTGCTGGCCTGGCCACTGGCGCTGTGGCTGGAGCCGCAAGGTCTTGCGCGCGCGCCCAGCGCTGCGACATGGCTGGTATTCGGCTTTCACGTCGCGGGGCCGATGGCGACATGCTATTTGCTGTGGGCCGTCCTTTTGCGGCGGTTGCCCGCGACGGTGGCGGCCATTTCCATCCTGACGGCACCGACTGTGGGCGTATTATCCGCCGCCTATCTACTGGGTGAACCGCTGGGATGGCAAAAGATCGTGGCGCTGGGCTTGATCGTTTTGTCAATCGGTATCACGCTGATCGCCCGGCCCAAGCAGCCCGCCGTACCGGACCCAGCGTAAAGGAGACAAACGATGCGCATCATCGCTGCAAGGTTCAACCATGAGACCAACACGTTCTCGCCGGTGCCGACGCCGCTTGAGGATTTCGGACCGCTTCACAACGCAGACGCGCGGGCGTTCGGGGCAGGCTCGGCCACGGCCTTTGGCGCGTTCATAGACTATGCCGAGCGCATCGGTGCCGAGTTGGTCACCCCGCTCTGCGCCACGGCAAACCCAAGCGGACCCGCAAAGCGCGAGGTGTTCGAGGCGCTGTGTGCGCCGATCCTGAAGGCTGCCGAGGCGGGGTGCGATGCGATCCTGCTGGACCTGCACGGCGCGATGGTGGCCGAGGAGATCGACGATTGCGAGGGGGAACTCTTGGCGCGGCTGCGAGAGGTGGCGCCGGATGTGCCGATCGGCGTGGCGCTGGACCTTCACGGTAATATCACCGCGCGGCTGATCGAGAGTTGCGACTGCATCGCGGGGTTCAAGACCTATCCTCACATAGATATGCGCGAAACGGGCGCACATGTGGTGCGCATGATGGACGCCATACGTTGCGGGGCGGCGCGCCCGGCCATGGCGATGGTTCATCCGCCCATTCTGGCACAAACCCTGCGTATGAACACCGAAGTGCCGGGGATCATGACCGATCTGATCGCCGCCGCGCGCGCTGCGGAAGAACGCGATGGCGTGCAGGCTGTGACGATCTTTGGCGGGTTTCCCCTGTCTGATATTTCGGATGCGGGCGTATCGGTCGTGGTTGTCGCAGACACCGGCGCGCTGGCCCATGAGGTGGCATGCGACCTTGGCGCTGCCGCATGGGCGGGACGCGAAGGATTTGTCTATCGCGAGGCGCCTTTGGATGTTTCTCTGGCCGAGGCCCGGCAGGCGGCAGACCGACCCGGCGCGGGGCCTGTCCTGCTGCTGGATCACGGGGACAATTGCATGTCGGGAGGCACCTGCGACACAGTCGATGTGCTCCGCTCGGCGCTGGAGGCCGGGATGCGCGGAATCATCGCCGGGCCGATCTGTGACCCCGAGGTGGTCGCGCAGATGACAAAGGCGGGAAGCGGTGCGCAAGTGTCTGTGCGCCTCGGCAACAAGGTGCCGTTGGAGGGGTTTCCCCCCAATCCGTCCTTGGAGCTAAGCGGAACGGTCGCCTTCACGGGCCAGGGCCGCTATGTGGTCAGCGGGCCGATCTATACCGGGCAGACCTGCGACATGGGGCGCGCGGCCGTTCTGCAACTGGAGAGCGCCACGGTTCTGGTGACCGAGCGGCCGCACGAGCCATGGGATCTGGGCGTGTTCAGTTGCGCAGGAGTAGACCCTGTTTCTGCAAAATTCCTGATCCTCAAGTCCCGGATGTATTGCCGCCCTGTCTTTGAGCCGCTGTCGCGGGCCGTCGTGGAATGCGCGAGCGCGGGCATCACCAGCTCGAACCTTGGGCTTTTCGATTTTCAGAAGTTGGCGCGCCCCATCTACCCGATGGACCCAGAGACCGACTGGGCGCCGAGGGGCTGAGTGGATATGAAAGTCGGGCGATTGCCCGGCGCAACCTTAGAAGGAGATGACGTATGACATTCAACGCATTGGTCGTGACCAAAGATGACGAGAGCGGCAAGACACATGCCGAAGTGACGCAGCTGACCGAGGCCGACTTGCCAGATGGCGAGGTGACGGTGGCGGTCGAGTATTCGACGGTCAACTACAAGGATGGTCTGTGCATCGGTCCGGGGGCCGGGCTGGTGCGGAATTATCCGCATGTGCCGGGCATTGATTTTGCCGGGACTGTCGAGACGTCGAGCGATGATCGCTACAAGCCGGGCGACAAGGTCGTGCTGACCGGCTGGCGCGTGGGCGAGGCGCATTGGGGTGGCTACGCACAGAAGGCGCGCGTGAAGGCCGATTGGCTGGTGCCGATGCCCGAAGGGTTGGACGCGCGGCAGGCGATGGCCGTGGGCACTGCGGGCTTTACCGCGATGCTGGCGATCATGGCGCTGGAGGATGCGGGTCTGAAACCCGGTTCCGGGCCTGTTTTGGTCACCGGCGCCGCAGGCGGCGTGGGCAGCGTGGCCGTCGCAATCCTGGCAAATCTGGGCTATGAGGTGGCGGCGGTGACGGGGCGGCCCGAGACCGAAGGCTACCTGAAGGACTTGGGCGCGACGCAGATCGTGCCGCGCGATGACCTGACCGAAGTCACCAAGAAGCCACTGGAGGCCGAACAATGGGCCGGGTGCGTAGACGCGGTGGCAGGATCAATGCTGGGCCGGGTTTTGAAGCAGATGAAGTATGGCTCATCCGTCGCGGCGATTGGCTTGGCTGGGGGCGCGCCGATCGAGGGCGCGCTGATCACGCCCTTCATTCTGCGGGGGGTAAACCTCTTGGGCATCGACTCGGTCATGCAGCCCTTTGCGCGGCGCACCGAGGCGTGGAAGCGTATTGCGAGCGACCTGCCAATGGAGAAGCTGGAAGCCATGGTTCATGCAGCCAAGCTGGGGGATCTGCCCGAGCTCGGCCGCGACATTCTGAAGGGCCAGGTCAAGGGGCGTGTCGTGGTCGATGTGAACGCCTGATGGATCACCGGAGAGTGGCAATGGCCACTCTCCAACCTTAACAAAAGGTAACCATATCGGGCGGTTAGGGGTTTCCTGCCGCTTGAATTCGTTTGACTTTGCGCACGGTCTCGCGTATAGGTTGTGACATACTGGAAGAGATGGGCAAGCGGCCCCGGGGTAACTCCCCGGTGGTCGCTTTTTCATTTTTGCGCGGGCGGTGGGGCAAGCAACGCAATCGCATGAGGCAGTGATCACGAATGAGTTTGATAACACCCGAAGAGGGCCAGTCGGCCCTGAGCGCGACCGTCACGACGTTGGAGCGGCAGTTGCGTGCCATGTGTGAGGATCTGGAGGCACTTTCAGACAGCGTCCGAGCAGAGGACTTTGAAGATATCAAAAACCGCAGCCGCATTCTGGGAGACATCAGGCAATGGCTGAAAATGGCAATCGAAGCGGAGACACAACTTGAGCAACGCAAAAAGAAAGAGCAAGGGATCGTCAATGGATACGCCCTCGACATGGACGCCGCACGGGATTCGATCGGGTGCCGTCTGGATCGCCTCAGAAGGGCAGGATGTCCGGGACGCTTTCCTCGATGAGCTGAGCGAGGGCGAGCTGCTGGCCCTGCCCTATCTGTTCGAGTTCTGGGCGATGGATCACCAACTGCCGCCCGAGGGCGATTGGCGGTCCTGGGTCATCATGGGGGGGCGCGGCGGGGGGAAAACCCGCGCCGGGGCCGAATGGGTGCGCAGCATGGTCGAAGGATCCGCGCCACTGGATGTGGGGATTTGCAAGCGGCTGGCACTGGTGGGCGAGACCGTTGCCCAAGTCAGAGACGTAATGGTCTTTGGTGAGAGCGGGATATTGGCCTGCTCTCCGCCTGACCGGCGGCCCGAATGGCAGGCAACGAAAGCGCGGCTGGTCTGGCCCAACGGCGCCATTGCGCAGGTGTTTTCAGCGCATGAACCTGAGGGATTGCGTGGACCGCAATTCGATGGTGCGTGGGTCGATGAAATGGCCAAGTGGAAAAAAGCGCAAGACACATGGGACATGCTGCAATTCGCCTTGCGGCTGGGCGAGCGGCCTCGGGTCTGCGTGACCACGACACCGCGCAATGTCGGCGTGCTGAAGGAATTGCTGAAATCTCCCTCGACCGTGGTGACGAGTGCGCCCACCGAAGCGAACCGTGCCTTTCTGGCCGAAAGCTTCCTCGACGAGGTGCGCACGCGCTATGCAGGGACGCGTCTGGGTCGGCAAGAGCTGGACGGGATCCTGATGGAGGATGCGGAGGGCGCGCTCTGGACCACGGCCGCGCTCGAAGCGCTTCGGGTGGAGCTTGCGCCCGAGATGGACCGGATCGTTGTTGCAGTCGATCCACCGGTCACAGGTGGCCCCAAGGCTGATGACTGCGGCATCGTGGTGGTCGGCGCGGTTACGCGCGGGCCGGTGCAGAACTGGCGGGCCTATGTCCTGGCGGACGAAACGGTGACTGCGGCCAGCCCGGCGACCTGGGCCTTGGCAGCGGTGCGCGCGATGCAAAGCTGGGGTGCTGAGCGGTTGGTGGCCGAGGTCAATCAGGGGGGCGAACTGGTGTCGGAAGTCATCCGGCAGATCGACCCTATGGTGCCGATCAGAGCCGTTCATGCCTCGCGCGGCAAGGTGGCGCGAGCTGAGCCCATTGCCGCGCTCTACGAGCAGGGGCGCGTGCATCATCTGCGCGGTCTGGGTGCGCTGGAGGACCAAATGTGCGCCATGACCTTGCAAGGATACGAGGGCCGGGGCAGCCCCGACCGCGTCGATGCATTGGTCTGGGCTTTGCACGAGCTGATGATCGAGCCTGCTGCGAAATGGCAGCATCCGCGCGTGCGGGCGGTGTGATGCATCAACGAACGTGCGGCGCCGCCCATAACGCCCAAAAGGCAAAGAGCGGCGCCGCACCGGACCGCATGGCGTGCAGAATGCCGGGCGGATTATAAAGCGTGCCGCCGACGCCCGGTGTGTGCCAGTTATCCGGCCCTTGCATGAAATCACCGGGGCTGAGGACAAGATAGGTCTCTTCCGGCGCATGGTCGTGGTCGNAGTTATCCGGCCCTTGCATGAAATCACCGGGGCTGAGGACAAGATAGGTCTCTTCCGGCGCATGGTCGTGGTCGGGATAGCGGACATTCGGCGCGACGAGCGAGGCGCCGATCCACACGTCACTGCGCCGCTCGGCCCCGCCGGGCCCGGCGATCATGGTATTCGCGTGGCTATCGGCAAAGTCGGCACTGGCATTGGTGTGATCACCGCTGCGCGGTCGCCAAGTGAGTGACGGCTCGAGCGCATTGAATGACTTTATCAGCACCTTCAGGTCTGGATCGGCGAAGCGCGTCGGGTCGGTTGCCTGCGCCAGATATGTGCAGACCGGCAGGCGGGCACCCGGTGAGGTCGCCGGTGCGCCGGGCGTGTCGAGCGCGTCAAAAATGCGCTGGATGGACGCTGCGCCATTCGGATCACGGACCCGCGAAGAAAACGCGGACCGGGCAGCGCCCAAGAAGTTCTGAAGGGATTCGGATCGCATGTCTGGCCCCGCTTTTGGTCAAGCGTAACGACAGTACCCGCGCCGCGCCAGTATGTGCAGGCACGCACGAGAGAACGAAAGCGGAGCGCACGGTCACGTTCAGTTTTCTTAAACCTTTAAGACAATGATGCCTTCAACAGCGGATGAAAGGCCAACACGCCTTTGGCCCCTGATGGCAGATCAAGGAGAAGCGGCAGATGATCATGGACTTCTTTCGGCAAGGCGCGGCGCCAGATCAGCCCAGCGCACCCGAAGCCAAGGCGAGCGCGGCGGGCCGTGTCATGGCCTGGCATGGCTCCAATCGCGTCGCCTGGAGCGCGCGCGATAGCGGAACGCTGACGCGTCAGGGCTTTGCCGCGAATCCGGTGGGCTTTCGCTGTGTGAAGATGATCGCGGAAGCGGCTGCGTCGCTGCCCTTGGTGCTTCAGGATGCCGAGCAGCGCTTTGCCGTGCATCCGATGCTGACGCTGATGCGGCGACCCAACCCGGCGCAGGGGCGCGCCGAACTGCTGGAGGCGCTTTACGGTCAGTTGCTGCTGACGGGCAACGCGTATGTCGAAGCGGTGGGCGATGCGGACGGCGCGCCCGTTGAGCTGCACGTGCTGCGTTCGGACCGGATGAGTGTGGTGCCGGGCAATGATGGCTGGCCGGTGGCCTATGAATATACCGTCGCCGGGCGCAAGCACCGTTTTGATGTGAGCCAAGACGGCTGGCACGCTGCGCAAGATGAAGGACGCCGATGGCCGCTTCCTTTGGTCTGATGGTCTTTCGGCAGGGGAGCCTGCGCGCCTTCTGGGCTACCGCGTGCTGATCGCAGAGGACATGCCCGACATGGCCTCAGGTTCGATGTCGGTCGCATTCGGTGATTTCGGTGCGGGCTACACCGTGGCCGAGCGCCCGGACCTGCGTGTTCTGCGAGACCCCTTCAGCGCAAAACCGCACGTCCTGTTCTACGCGACCAAGCGCGTCGGCGGCGATGTCAGCGACTATGCGGCGATCAAGCTGCTGAAATTCGCGACCTCGTAAAGGAGGCGCGGATCGGGCGGGGGGATTTGCCCCCGTCCGGGGCGTGCGCTGCCCACTACTTGAAGCGTTGTCCAGCTGCTCCCCTCCGTCCGAGCAACGCGGGCGGCGCGCGCCTGAACCACCGGAGGGATCCGGCACTATCGGAGTTATTCCATGATGTTGATTGAAGAAACTGCCGTGCCCGAGGCCGCCTTGCCGGTGGACCAGTTCAAGGCGCATCTGCGGCTGGGCACCGGCTTTGCCGATGATGATGTGCAGGATGCGGTGCTGCAGAGCTTCCTAAGGGCGGCCATCGCCTCGATTGAGGCGCGCACCGGAAAGGTGCTGATCGAGCGCGTGTTTTCGTGGGAGTTGATCGCATGGCGCACGGGGTATGGCCAAGCATTGCCCGTGGCGCCGGTAAAGGCAATCGAAGAGGTCGTGTTGCGGCACACGTCGGGCAGTGAGGTGATCGCCGATCCGGCGCATTACCGGCTGGAGAAGGATACGCATCTGGGAAGGGACGAGCAGCAGGAAAGCGTGCATTACACCGTCGACTACACGACCGGCATCGTGACGTTTCTGCATCCGCCGAACGCGGGCGATGCGGTGACGGCGGGATTCGAATTCGATGTGCCTGTCCGGTTTGACACGGACCGGATCATGGTCAGCGTCGCCAGTTTCCAGGCCGGGGACGCACCGAACGTGCCCGTGGTGGAGATACGGGTATGAGTGGGATGAACGCGGGCCTCGATGCCCACCTGCGCAGCGGGGTCACCAGCACGTGCCGGGCCTGGGCGCTGACGCGCAAGGATGGCACGGTGCTTGGCTTTACCGACCATGACGGGCCGCTCGAATTCGACGGACTTACCTTTCGTGCCGATACTGGGCTGAGCGCACTGGCCATTCAGCAGACGACCGGTCTGTCGGTCGACAATACCGAGGCGCTGGGCGCGCTGAGCGATGCGTCGATACGCGAGGAGGACATTGAGGCTGGCCGCTACGATGGCGCCGAGATCAAGGCGTGGCTGGTCAACTGGCAGGACGTGAGCCAGCGCCATATGCAGTTTCGCGGCACGATCGGTGAGTTGCGCCGGTCGGGAGGCGCGTTTGAGGCCGAGTTGCGCGGTCTGACAGAGGCGCTGAATCGGCCGCTGGGGCGGGTCTATCAAAAACCGTGCTCAGCCGTTCTGGGTGACGGCGCCTGCACGTTCGACATCAATACGCTGGGTTACACTAGCGAGACGGTAGCGAAATCGCACGCGATTCCATCACCATGCGAATCTATGCCGGCACGCGTGATCAACTGCCCGACCCCAAGATCGAGGCCGTCGAAGGTACGGGAACTGTCCCTGCCTATCGCGGCACAGCATATGTGGTGATCGAGGATCTGGAGCTGAGCCAGTTTGGCAATCGCGTGCCCCAGTTTACCTTTGAGGTGACGCGCCCTTCGCAAGCCAGCGAGGAAGGCGCCGAACTGGACCCTGCGCGCGGCGTGCGGGCGGTCGCACTGCTTCCGGGGAGCGGAGAATACACGCTGGCAACCACGCCGGTTACAATGAATTACGGGGCGGGCGCCTCGGCCTTGGCGAACATTAATACACCTTCAGGAAAATCGGATCTGGCGACCTCTCTGGATGCGTTGAACGGCGAGTTGCCGAAGTGCGGCAGCACCTCACTGGTGGTCAGCTGGTTCGGAGACGATCTGCGCTGCGGCATGTGCAGCCTGCGGCCCAAAGTCGAGCAGAAGCTGCATGATGCCCGCAATATGCCTTGGACCGTTGCTGGCCTGACGCGGGCAACCGCGCAACTGGTGCCACAAACGAGCGACGGCACACCCATCTATGGCGGGACGCCCACGGACCAGTCAGTGCTGGAGGCCATTGCCGCTTTGAAAGAGGCGGGCCAAGACGTCATGTTCTATCCTTTCATCCTGATGGACCAAGTTGCCGGCAACACACTGCCGGACCCATACAGTGACGAGGTCGGCCAGCCGCCCCTGCCGTGGCGCGGACGTGTGACACTGTCCAAGGCACCGGGCATATCGGGCAGCCCGGAGAAGACTTCTGCGGCTGACACCGAAGTTGCGGCCTTCTTCGGTACGGCGATGGCGTCGGACTTCAGTCTGACCCCGTCGACCCCTGCGGGCCCTGAGGTGCCCAGGCAATCGACCGAGAATGATTACTTCGACCTTCTCAAATTGGCGCAACCCGATGTGTCCCCGCCGTTCTTCTACACAGGCCCTGACGAGTGGGGGTATCGGCGGTTCTGGCCGTGACGTCCCGGCCGTGGCCGGGGCCTGCCGCGCTTTACTCATCGAGCACCGATACAAACTATCGCCTGAATCAACTGATCGAGGCGAGATCCACTGTTGGAGTTTTGGAGGATGCCCTCACACCGGGCCGCCCGGGCCTGATCGACCGGGGCCAGGGTCTGACAGTGCGGATGCTGTCAGGCCGACTTGAAAGCGTCGATGACATGGGCCTGCTTGACGGGGCGAACCTGTGCGCTGTTGGTGACGGCACGACGGACGGTTGGGAGTTGATGCAATTCCGCGATGCGACCCTGATCGGGAAAGATACGTATTTTCTCAGTCACCGCCTGCGCGGCCAGTTGGGCACCGACCACATTGCAGAGGCGGTTTGGCCAAAAGGCAGCTATCTGGTCATGATGGACGGAACACCAAGCCAAATCTCCTTGCCAGACGCCCTGAGACGCCGGGCGCAGAACTATCGCATCGGGCCCGCAGGACGGGCTGTGGACGATCCATCCTATCAGCGCGCGGTTCTGGCATTTGACGGAATCGGCCTGCGGCCCTACAGCCCGGTGCACCTGCGCGCGGTGGCTGATGGGCAGGGCGCAACAGAAGTCAGCTGGATCCGCCGTACACGCATAGACGGGGATCGATGGGATGTCCCCGAGGTGCCACTGGGCGAAGAAAGCGAATCGTATCTTCTGCGAATCGTGGTCGATGATACCGTGCTGAGAGAAGAGGTGGTGGCGGCACCTTCATGGCGGTATGACGCAGCGCAGAAGGCCCAGGATGGCGCGACAGGGCCGTTCGAAGTACGCGTCGCGCAGATTTCTGCCAAGTTTGGACCGGGCGTCTTTGCTCGCAAAGAAGTAACTGTCTGAGCGAGGCTCTCCGGGCGCGGGCCACCGAAGAACGTCCGCGTCCGAATGACTGCTATCACGGCTTTGCATTTTGCCATTTGTTCCTATGTGCTATAATAGCGACATAAAGAAGGAGCTTGGGCCATGGCCAAATCGCACGCACAACTGACAAACTGCGATCCGGTGTGGCACCAGATCACGGACGAAGCCGAGGCTGCGATCAGGGATGAACCCTTGATGGGCGGAATGGTGCACTCCAGCATACTTCACCACAAAACGCTTGAATCGTCGCTGGCCTATCGCACCTCGATGAAGCTGGCATCCAATGAAATGCCCGAGCAGATCCTTCGCGAGATTTGCGACTGGGCGTATCGCCAAGACCCCGATACGGGGATTGCCGCGCGCGCCGACATCGTGGCCGTGTTTGAGCGTGATCCGGCCTGTGATCGCTACATCCTGCCGCTCTTGTTCTTCAAGGGGTTTCAGGCAATCCAAGCCTATCGCATCGCTCATTTTCTGTGGAGTGAAGGCCGGCGGGACATGGCGCGGTTCTTTCAGATGCGCGTCTCCGAAGTGTTTGGCGTAGACATTCATCCGGCAGCGCGGATCGGCAAGGGGATCATGATCGACCATGCGCATAGCATCGTCATCGGGGAGACTGCCGTGGTCGGGGACAACGTGTCGATGCTGCATTCCGTCACGCTTGGCGGCACCGGCAAAGAGGAAGAGGACCGCCATCCTAAGATCGCCGATGGTGTCCTGATCGGCGCCGGGGCCAAGGTGCTGGGCAATATCAAGGTTGGTCATTGCAGCCGGATCGCTGCGGGTTCGGTCGTTCTGGAAGAGGTGCCGGCCTGCAAGACGGTGGCCGGCGTTCCTGCGCGTATCGTTGGTGAGGCGGGCTGCGATCAGCCTTCGGTGCTTATGGATCAATTGCTGGGTGTGCGCTGAAGGCACTTGCCTCGCACGTCCGACGCTCATCATTTTGTATTAGAGAACACCGGGCGGTTGCCCGGTGTTTTGTTTTTTCAGCTTACTGCTTTGTCCAAAGCGTCACTTCCTTGAACGAACGAAAGGAGCGCACTTTTCAGTGCGCTCCTTCGAAATTGGCAGTGTCGGATTTACTGAGCAAATAGTGACTCAGGCCAGCATGACCATCGGGTTTTCAAGGTTCTCGACGATATGCTTGAGAAGGTCGGCACCCATCGCCCCATCGATAACCCGGTGATCGACGCTGAGCGTCACGGACATGACCGTCGCCACCGACAGCTCGCCATCCTTACCGACAACGGGCTTCTTGACACCGGCGCCAACCGCAAGGATCGCGCCATGCGGCGGGTTGATGACAGCATCGAAATTGTCGATGCCAAACATGCCGAGGTTCGAGATGGCAAAACTGCCGCCCTGATACTCGGCTGGCGACAGCTTGCGATCGCGGGCGCGACTTGCCAAATCCTTCATCTCGGAGGACAAGGCCGACAGCGACTTCATGTCGGCGTCCTTCAGCACGGGGGTAAAGAGCCCTCCCTCGATCGCCACGGCCACGGCCACATCCGACGGCTTGAGCTGCAACACACGGTCACCGGCCCAGACAGCATTGGCCTCCGGCACCGATTGCAGCGCCAGCGCACACGCCTTGATGATAAAGTCGTTCACGCTCAGCTTGACGCCGCGGCCTTCGAGCTGCTTGTTCAGATCGCCCCGAAATTTCAGCAGCGCATCCAGCTTGATATCTCGGCGCAGGTAGAAGTGCGGCACGGTCTGCTTGGCCTCGGTCAGGCGCGCGGCGATGGTCTTGCGCATCCCGTCCAGCTTGACCTCGGTGAATTCGCGGCCCTCGTAGATCTTGGCGACGGCCTCGGCGGATTGGCCCGTCTTGGCTGGTGCGGGCGCGGCTGGGGCATCCGCACCTGACGTTTCGGCGGGCTTGGCGCTGGCGTTCTCGACGTCGGCCTTGACGATGCGGCCATGCGGGCCCGAGCCGTCGATCTGGCTCAGATCCAGCCCCTTGTCCGCCGCGATGCGGCGCGCGAGGGGCGAGGCAAAGATGCGTTCGCCATCGGCGTTCTTGGGCGCTGCGGGGGCTTCGGAGACTTCTGCCGCCGCTTTGTCGTTGTCCTTGGCCTTTTCTTTGTCCTCAGACTTGGGTTTGGGCGTCTTCGCCTCCTCCTCGGGTTCTTCTTCCTTGGCAGGCGCGGGCGCGCTGCCCGCATCCTCGATGTCGTCGGCGCTCTCGCCCTCTTCCAGCAGCACGGCGATGGCGGTATTCACCTTGACGCCTTCGGTGCCGGCCTCGATCAGGATCTTTCCGATCGTGCCCTCATCCACGGCCTCGAATTCCATCGTGGCCTTGTCGGTCTCAATCTCGGCCAGCAGATCACCGGAAGAGACGGTGTCGCCCTCCTTGACCAGCCATTTCGCCAATGTGCCTTCCTCCATGGTCGGAGAAAGCGCGGGCATCAGAATTTCTGTCGGCATCGCTTTTTCTCCTTACCGGTAGGTCACTTTATGCACCGCGTCCAAGACCTCCTTGGTCGAGGTCAGGGCAAGCTTTTCGAGGTTAGCGGCGTAGGGCATGGGCACGTCCTTGCCAAGGCAGTTGATGATCGGCGCGTCCAGATAGTCGAACGCGCGTTCCATGATGACCGCCGACAGGTGGTTGCCGATGGACGCCACCGGGAAGCCTTCTTCGACGGTCACGCAGCGGTTGGTCTTTTGCACCGAGGCAATCACGCTGTCGTAGTCAATGGGGCGGAGCGTGCGCAGGTCGATGACCTCGGCTGAAATACCGTCCTCGGCCAGCTTTTCGGCCGCCTCCATCGCATAGGTCATCCCGATGCCAAAACTGACGATCGTCACATCGGTGCCTTCGCGCCAGATGCGCGCCTTGCCGAACGGAACAGTGTAATCCTCGATCACCGGCACATCAAAGGACTTGCCATAGAGGATTTCGTTTTCGAGGAAGACGACCGGGTTGGGGTCACGAATGGCGGTTTTCAGCAGGCCCTTGGCATCGGAGGCCGAATAGGGCTGCACCACCTTGAGGCCCGGAATATGCGCATACCATGCCGCGTAATCCTGACTGTGCTGCGCGCCCACGCGGGCGGCGGCGCCGTTGGGGCCACGGAATACGATGGGACAGCCCATCTGCCCGCCCGACATATAGAGGGTCTTGGCCGCCGAGTTGATGATCTGGTCAATCGCCTGCATGGCAAAGTTCCACGTCATGAACTCGACAATCGGGCGCAAGCCGCCCATTGCCGCGCCCACACCGATCCCGGCAAAGCCATGTTCCGTGATCGGTGTGTCAATCACGCGCTTGGCACCGAATTCGTCCAGAAGGTTCTGAGTGATCTTGTAGGCGCCCTGATACTCGGCCACCTCCTCGCCCATGATGAAGACTTCCTTGTCGCGGCGCATTTCCTCGGCCATCGCCTCGTTCAGCGCCTCGCGGACAGTCTGCTTCTTGGTCTCGGTTCCGTCGGGCCAATCAGGTGTGCGGTCGGGCTCGGGCGCCTTGGCCTGCGCGGGAACGGCCTTGGGCGCGTCCGATTTGGGGGCCTCCTTGGACTCTTTTGGCTCTTCCTTCGGCGTCTCGGCCTCGGAGGTATCACCGATATCATCGGCGCTCTCGCCTTCCTCCAGAAGCACGGCGATGGCGGTGTTCACCTTGACGCCTTCCGTGCCGGCATCGATCAGGATCTTGCCGATCGTGCCCTCGTCGACGGCCTCGAATTCCATCGTGGCCTTGTCCGTCTCGATCTCGGCAAGGATATCGCCTGAGGCGACGGTGTCGCCCTCCTTGACCAGCCACTTGGCCAGTGTGCCCTCTTCCATCGTGGGGCTGAGGGCGGGCATGAGAATTTCTGTTGGCATATGCGTGGCTCCTCAGGCTTTCTGCGGGACTTCGGCGGCGTAGACATCGGTCCACAGCTCGGCTTCGTCCGGCTCGGGGCTGTCCTTGGCGAACTCGGCCGAGGCGTTGACGACCTTCTTGATCTCCTTGTCGATGGATTTCAGGTCTTCCTCGGTCGCGTGCTTGCCGGTCAGCAGCAATTCGCGGACATGCTCGATGCAGTCCTTCTCGTCTCGCATCTTGTTCACCTCGTCGCGGGTCCGGTATTTCGCCGGGTCCGACATCGAGTGGCCACGATAGCGATATGTCATGATCTCCAGGATGTACGGCCCCTTGCCTGCGCGGCAATGCGCAACAGCCTTCTCGCCGGCTTCCTTGACAGTCAGCACGTCCATGCCATCGACCGCCTCGCCGGGGATGCCAAAGGCTTCGCCCCGCTTGAACAGCTCCGGCGAGGAGGTAGAGCGCTTTTGCGCCGTGCCCATCGCATATTGATTGTTCTCGATGACAAAGACGACCGGCAGATCCCACAGCTTGGCCATGTTGAACGTCTCGTAGACCTGCCCCTGATTGGCGGCGCCATCGCCGAAATAGGTAAAGGTCACGCGATCATTCTCACGATACTTGTCCGAGAAGGCGAGGCCCGCACCCAAGGGCACATTCGCGCCAACGATACCGTGCCCGCCGTAGAAATGCTTTTCCTTGGAAAACATGTGCATCGAGCCGCCCTTGCCGCGACTGTATCCGCCCTCGCGGCCCGTCAGCTCGGCCATGACGCCGTTGGGGTCCATGCCGCACGCCAGCATGTGGCCGTGGTCGCGGTAGGTGGTGATGCGCTTGTCGCCTTCCTCGGCCGCGGCCTCCAGACCGACGACGACAGCCTCTTGGCCGATGTAGAGGTGACAGAAACCCCCGATAAGACCCATGCCGTAGAGTTGACCCGCCTTCTCCTCGAATCGACGGATCAAAAGCATATCGTGATAATACGCCTTCAGCTCTTCCGCCGAGGCGTTTGATTTGCTTGCTTTCTTCTGGACAGCCATCAGCAGGTATCCCCTTGGTTGGCGCGTGGGTCGCATATAGTTTAACGCTAAACTATACCCGGCACAAACGGTTGCGTCTTACCCGTGACGATAAGCGCGTGCCAGCCCAAGTGGCAAGTCAGATCAACGAATGACGATTTCGTCCCCGCGCAGCAGCCCGATGACCGAGCGCGCCTGCTCGTCCAGAAGATCCAAGTCGAGGTAGGTATCGGACAGGCGCAGCGTGAGGTTTTCCATCACGGCGATTTCGGCATTCAACGTATCGAGCTGCGCTTGCAGCTCACTCGCCTCGGCCTCGATCGTCGCACGGCTGAAGAGGCCGTAATCCCCCTGCACCGCGGCAAAGGTGAAATACGTGCCCAGCGCGAACGCGATCACGAAATAGACGAAAACGCCCACAGGGGGCTTCTTGCGATGGATCACCGGTCTTGCCTCATTTCTTGTCTTGGCTTCGGGCCTCTAAGCGGGCTTTAGCGCACACTGCCACAGTGGTGCCGGCTTTGGAATCATATTTCTCGCCCGCAGCGATGCTGCGCGCTTGGCGTTGCAATCTTGTGGCAGCCTCGCCTAAATGCACCCGTTAGAGGAGAGCCATCATGTCCAATGCCCGCAATGATACATCCGGCCTCCTTTCTGGCCCCCATCATGAGACGGATACACACGCTGTGGCAAACCAGCCTGCGGCGCGCGGTGATCTGAACCTCTGGGAGGGGGACGTGGCCCTGCGCGACCACGCGTTCGGCGGCGATGGGGACCACATCGCACTCTATGGCCGCAAGATGGGGCGGGCCGCACTGCGCGAGACCGGACAGGAGGCGCATCACAATGCCCCGACATTGCGCCTCTTCGATGCGGGCGGGCGCCGGCTGGACGAGGTGGCGTATCACCCCGCTTACCGCGAGCTGATGCAGGCGGGCCTTGGCGCCGGCTATGCCGCCCTGCCGTGGGAAGGGGCCGACGGCGGCCATTCAACCCATGCGGCAATGGTCTATGTCACCGCGCAGGTCGAGCCGGGGATCTGCTGCCCCATGACAATGACTTATGCCGCCATTCCCGCCCTGCGCGCCGCACCGGCGCTTTTCGATGAATGGGTGCCAAAGCTGACAGCACGTCTTTATGATCCTGCGATCAAACCATTGGCGCAGAAGGCGGCGGCGACCATGGGCATGGCGCTGACTGAAAAACAGGGTGGCACCGACCTGACCGGATCCACTACGCAGGCGGTGCGCGAGGGTGAGACCTATCGGCTGCGCGGACACAAATGGTTTTGCTCCGCGCCGATGTCGGATGGTCTGATCACTCTGGCGCAGACACCCGGCGGATTGACCGCCTTTCTCGTCCCCCGGTGGCTGGAGGGCACGCGCAACGCGGTGCATATCCAGCGCCTCAAGGATGGTCTCGGAAATCGCTCATGCGGCGTGGCCGAGATCGAATTCGCCGATGCCATCGCCTATCCGCTGGGCGATGAGGGCGAGGGCCTTCGCCATGTGCAGGACATGATCCATCACACGCGCCTCGATGCGGGCGCGGCGCCTGCGGGCCTCATGCGCGCAGCCCTTGGCGCGGCGCATCACTGGTGCAGCCACCGCAGCATCGGCGAGGCACAGCTGATCGACCAGCCCTTGATGCAAAGCGTCCTGACCGATCTGGCGCTGGACTGGGAGGGCGCATTGGCTCTCTCCCTGACCGTGGCGCGCGCCTTCGATGAGGGCAGCGAGCATGGCCGCGCGTTTTCCCGTTTGGGCGCTGCATTGGCCAAATACCTGAACACCAAGCTCTGCCCGCCGCTTGTCACCGAAGCGATGGAGTGCATGGGCGGAATGAGCTTTGCCGAGGAGTCCGGCGTGCCGATGATCTACCGAGAAGCGTCATCGAGCGGCGTTTGGGAGGGGCCCGGCAATGTCCTGTGCCTCGAAATCGTCCGCACGCTGCGCGAGGTGCCGTTGGCTGGCGAAGTTCTGAGCGACGCACTGGGCGCGGTGAGTGGCGAGTATCGCCGGTATGATGCCGCACTGCGCGCGCATATGGGACGGTTTCCGCGCCTATCGGATGAAGGGCAGGCACGCTGGTATGCCGACAGCCTCGCCACCCTGCTGACCGCGTCGATCCTGATCCGCCAAGCGCCGCCTGCGGTCGCCGATGCCTATATCGCCACCCGCCTGACAGGCGAGCGGGGGCGCACGACCGGCGCGATCTCGGGCGTGGACACGGCCGCCATCCTCGCGCGACTGGGCGAGAACGCCTGAAGCGTCGGGCGTGCGAACAGACGGATCCCCAAAAGAGATTTTGCGCTCCGCGCGGGGGATATTTTCAGCAAGAAGAAAAGGGCGCGCTTATCCTGCTATGGAGGCCGCGTGAATGCGGTCGATCGTCTCGCCGATCGTCTTGTTGAACTCTGCATCGGATTGATCCGCAGACAGCCCCTCTGTCAGGGCTCGGCTGAAGCTTGCGATGACGCCCGTGTTTTGTGCCAAGCGGCGGTTTGCCTCATCGCGGCTGTATCCGCCCGACAAGGCAACGACGCGCATGACCGCGGGGTGCTGCGTCAGCGCGTGATAATGGTTGGCGGTCTCGGGCAGCGTCAGCTTCAGCATCACCTCGGTGCCGCCGGGCAGCGCATCCAGATGCCGCTTGAGCGTCTCCAGCAACAGGGCCTCGGCTTCGGCCTTGTCCTCGATCGTGATCGTCACCTCGGATTCGATAATCGGGATGAGGCCGTGACCAAGGATCTGCTTGCCGACCTCGAACTGTTGCGCAACGACCGCCTCGATACCGTCAGGCGATGCCGCGTCGATGACCGAGCGCATCTTGGTGCCGAAAACGTCTGCGGCCACAGCGCGTTCGCAAAGTGCGTCCAGATCGGGGATCGGCTTCATCAGGCGCACGCCGTTCGCCGCATCTTCCAATCCCTTGTCGACCTTTAGAAAGGGAACGATACCGCGCTCTTGCCAAAGGTACTGCGCCGATGGCTTGCCACCCATGTTGCGGTCCATCGTCATCTCGAAGAGGATCGCGCCGATCACCTTGTCACCGTTGAAATCGGGCGCTTGGGCGATGCGCGCGCGCATCGCATGGATCATGTCGAACATCTGATCGTCGCCGTCATACGCCGTTTCGGGCACGCCGTATTGCGCCAGCGCCTTGGGGGTCGATCCGCCGGACTGGTCCAGTGCCGCAACAAAGCCGTTTCCGGCGCGAATCTTGTCAGCTTTGGCTGCGTTGGACATGTATCGGCTCCGCTCTTCTGAAATTCTTGGGTCGATGCGCTTTTAGGTCAGCACGCGCACGCTTGCAATTGTGGTCGCGCTAACGCGCCTTGATGCCTGTCAGGGCTTGAGCGCCGCAACCCCCGGCAGATCCTTGCCTTCCATCCACTCAAGGAAGGCGCCCCCGGCTGTCGAAATGTAGGTGAAATCATCGGCAGCCCCCGCGCGGTTCAGCGCAGCGATGGTATCGCCGCCCCCCGCGACAGAGATCAGATCGCCCGAGCGCGTGCGCCCGGCCGCGTGGCGGGCGGCGGCGTTGGTCGCGGCATCGAAGGGCGCGATTTCAAACGCGCCGAGCGGGCCGTTCCAGATCAGGGTTCTGGCTTGGTCCAGTGCCTGCGCCACCCGCGCTACGCTTTGCGGACCCGCATCGAGGATCATCGCATCATCGGGGCATAGATGCACCGCCAGTGTCTCGTTCTCGGCATTCTCGGTGAACTCGCGTGCGACGACGATATCCGCAGGCAGGATGATCTCGCACCCCTCTGCGGCGGCCTTGGTCATGATCTCGCGCGCGGTGGCGGCCATGTCATGCTCGCAAAGCGATTTGCCCACGTGCAGGCCCTGCGCGGCAAGAAACGTGTTGGCCATGCCGCCCCCGATCACGAGGCTGTCGACCTTTTCCACGAGGTTGCTCAGCAGATCCAGCTTGGTCGAAACCTTGGCGCCGCCAACAACGGCCACAACGGGGCGCTTGGGACGGCTCAGCGCCGCCTCCAACGCCTCAAGCTCTGCCTGCATCTGGCGGCCGGCACAGGAGGGCAGGAGATGCGCAATGCCAGCGGTGCTGGCATGTGCGCGATGCGCGGCGGAGAATGCATCGTTACAATAGATATCGCCCAGCGCGGCAAGGCGCGCGGCGAACTCCGGATCGTTCGCCTCTTCGCCCGGATAAAAGCGGATGTTCTCGAGCAGCAGCACCTCGGCGGCAGCAGCCTCGGCGGTGAGATTCTCGGCGCCGTCCAGCGTTTCGATCAGGCGGACGCTGTGCCCCAGCGCCGCCTCAAGCGCGGGCAACACGATGCGCAGCGACAAATCCAGCACCACCTTGCCCTTGGGTCGGCCGAAATGCGCGATCAACACGGGGCGGCCCCCTTTGGCCAGAATATCCTCGACCGTCGGCACGATACGCTCGATCCGGGTGGCATCGGTGACGCGCCCGTCGTCGACGGGCACGTTGATGTCGACACGCACCAACACGCGCTTGCCGTTCAGATCCATATCGTCGAGGGTTTTCCAGCTCATTTCGCTCTCCTTGGCCCCGGTGTCGTCCACGTTGCGCCCCTCTTGGCGCGGCCCGGCGCAGGCGTCAAGGCGGCTTGGCAGACCGCTCGCCAGACGGCCCGCTTGGCAAGGCGGGCATGAGCGCCTAGATAACGGTGCAACGCATCGCAAAACAGGAGGCCCACCCATGGCCGAGATCAAAGACCCCGAAAACACCATCCTGATCGAGCTCAAGGACGGCACCGTCGCGATCGAGCTTCTGCCCGACGTGGCACCCGGCCATGCGACCCGGATGAAAGAGCTCGCACGTAGCGGCGCCTATGACAACGTGGCGTTCCACCGGGTGATCGACGGCTTCATGGCGCAGACGGGCGACGTGCAGAACGCCAACATGGAAAAGGATTACAACCCGCGCGCCGCCGGCACCGGTGCAAGCGATCTGCCCAACCTCAAGGCCGAGTTCTCCAAGATCCCGCATGACCGCGGCACACTGGGTGCGGCGCGCAGCGCCAATCCCGACAGCGCGAACAGCCAGTTCTTCATCAATTTCAAGGATAACCATTTCCTGAACGGCCAATACACCGTCTATGGCCGCGTCATTCAGGGGATGGATCTGGTCGACAACATCACCAAGGGCGAGCCGCCCGCGAACCCCGACCGGATGATCAGCGTCAAGGTGGCCGCAGATGCGTAATATTCTCGCGGCCCTGCTGATCGCCGCTGGCGCGCCCGCGCTGGCCACCGGTCTGGAAATCGACATCGAAGGAGAGGCGAACGGCACCGTCACCATCGACCTCTTCGAGGATGTCGCGCCTGCCCATGTCGAACAGATCACCACATTGGCCGAACAGGGCGCCTATGACGGGGTTGTCTTTCACCGCGTGATCGACGGTTTCATGGCGCAAACTGGTGATGTCGAATTCGGCAAGCTTGAAGGTGGCAATATGCGCGCCGCCGGATCTGGCTCCAGCGATCTTCCAGACCTCGAGGCCGAGTTTTCAAGCGAGCCCTTCGAGGCGGGCGTGATCGGCATGGCCCGCAGCCAGAGCCCCGACAGCGCCAATAGCCAGTTCTTCATCATGTTCGACGCCGGGCCCCACCTCAACGGCCAATATACGGTTGTCGGCAAGGTGACGAACGGTATGGACGTGGTGAACGCGATCAAACGCGGCACAGGCGGCAATGGTGCCGTGGTCGGCCAGCCTGACGTGATGACCGCCGTGCGCGTTACCGACTGATCTTGGCCAGGCACATGCACGCCGCGGGCTATGAGCCGCTCAATACGCTCAAGCCCGTGGCGGATAACATCTGGATCATCGACGCCGAGGGGCGATGGCTCTTGGGGATGCCCTATCCGGCGCGATGCACGGTCATCCGGCTCCAAAGCGGCGCTTTGTGGATCCACGCACCAACAGCGCTTACGGATGAGCTCAAGGCAGAACTTGATGCACTCGGCCCAGTTGCCCATCTGATCGCCGCCGATCTGGCATCATGCGCCCACGTCCCGGAGTGGCAGCGCGATTATCCGGCCGCGCTGGTTCACGCCCTGCCCGGCATAGCGCAACGTGCGTCGAAGGCAGGCACGCCCATCGCGCGCTCCCATGAGCTTACCGAAGATGCGCCCGCTGCATGGGCAGGAGATATAGACCTAACCATCGCCCAAGGCAGCGGCGACCACGGCGAGGCGGCCTTCCTGCACCGCGCGTCGAGCACGCTGATCGTTGCCAATCTGATCGAGGCGGTCGAAACCGCCATGCTGCCCGCTTGGGCGCGTCCCCTGATCTGGCTTGCGGGAATAGACGATGCAGATGGCAAGATGCGCATCGACAGGCGCATGCGCTATTCAAAGGCGCCACTCGCCGAAGCGCTCGAACGGATGATCGCGTGGGAGCCTCGGCGCCTGATCCTCACCCATGGTAGGTGGTACGATCGCGATGCGGTCGGCCAGTTGCGCCGCGCCTTTCGGCGCACTCTGCGCGACCGGGAATGGACTGCGGCCATGGATCGGATCGAGGCCGACCGCGCCCGCAAGAGGCGCTGAACGGCTCTCAGTCAACCTCGCCCTATGGGGCTTCTCTTGGTAAAATTACCCATTTCCCATAGGCCGCGAGGCGCAGCATGCAGGTTCGGCGGGTGTCAGCGTATCCAGACTTCCACGCGGCGGTTGGCGCGGCGACCCCACTCGCTGTCATCGCAGGCCATCGGCATCGCCTCACCGAACGCATCGATGTCCAGCTTCAGCCGATCCAGTTCCGCCGTCTCGGCGGCGCGAATGACCGCATCGCGCACGGCGTCGGCACGGCGCAGCGCAATCACGCGGTTTGCACTTGCCACGCCTTCCCCATCTGAAAATCCCACGAACAGCAGTTGGCGCCCATCGTAGAACCCGCTTTCCAGCGCTCGGGCAAGGCTTTCGATGTTTGCGCGCGATTGTGCGTCCAGCCGGGCCGAGCCCGGCTCAAAGCGGAAGGTTGTCGTCAGGCGCTTCAACGGGCTGAGCACGCGCACCATGCGCTGCAAATCCTTCAGGCCGATTTCCTCGCCTGCGCGCAGAACCGCGTTTGCAAATCTGTCGCCCTGATCGTCGATCGCGATCTCTTCTGGCAACTGATCGACAAAACCAGCGCGCCGGATCACCAGCTGGGCGGCAGGCTCACGGGTGAAGGCGAGAAATTCGCGCATCAGCTTGGGCAGGCGCCGGGCAGGCAGGTAAAGGAACATTGGCGCCGTCAGCGGATAATCCTCGGTCTTGACCGCACGGCGCGTGGCCGTCATGCCAAATCCGCAATCGCCAGTCAGGGCCAACTCGAATGTCAGGCCCTTTTCCGACCGGCTGCCGACGCCCAGCGCAAAGGGATCTTGCGCGACGCCGTGGGCAAGGGCCTCGCCGTCGAGATGGCGGATCGCATCCTCGACAAACCCTTGCGCCCCACCGCGCAGCATCTGGCGCTCGGTCGATTGGCCAAGGCCGGTCGTGCTGTCATGCAGATGAACCGCGATGGGCGCATCGGGGCCGCCCAGCCCGACCCAATCGGTGATCTCGCCCGACAACACCTTTGCCAGTTCGGGCGTCGTGATCGTGGTAACGGGATTGCCTGCTGACACCAGCGGCACGAGCGCATCGAGCGCCAGGACGCGGCTGCGCCGCGTATCGCGCAGATCCCCCAGCCCGACCTCACGGCCGCGAATAGCCTCATCGCGGGTGACTTCGCGCAGCGACATCGCCATGTCCGCCTCGCCTGCCAGCAAATCGGCAAAGCCCTCGTCGGTATTCGTCAGGCGCAAGTGAAAGCGCCCGCGCGCCTCGTCAGTCTCGGGGTCCGACAGGGTATAGGTGAACGCGATGTCCGAGGTATTGTCGCGCGACAGGTCCATCCCCTGACGCAGGGCAAACGCCTCGATCAGCGCCGGCATCAGGACGCGGCCTATGGTCGGCGCGCCCGACAGCGTCGCCTCGGCCACGAAGGCGCTCAGGTTGGGGCACCCCGGCCCCTCGCAGAGGACGCCCGAGCCATCTACCGTCAGCTCACCATAGATGGAATCGACGCGGTAGAACTCACCATCAAAGCCCAAAAGGTCCCCGGTGATCGTCACGTCGCCGTCCCGCGAGGTCAGCGTTACGTCCTGCGCCATCGCCGGCACGGCCGCCAGACAAGGAAAAAGTGCGGCGAAGATCGCCGCACGTAGCTGTGTCATCAGGTCGTCCTTGATCCGGCGTGTCAGTTGCGCGCAATCGTGATGTCATTCAGCAAATTTTTCAACACCAGAAAATCACCGACCGCGTCGCAATCCGGGATCATCAGCGTCACATTCTGCACGTTCAGCGCGCCATTCGCCTGCACCTGCAAGGCTTGCGCCTCGATATCGCGGTTGCAATTGGCCTCGGTCACCTCGGCCTCGAGGCTCAGGTCGATATCACCGTCACGGCCTGCCAGCTCGCTGGGAAACGTATAGACCTCCGCCATCAGCGCCTCGGGCTTCGCGGCGTCGCCCAAGCGGGTCAGAAAGCCACGACTGCCATCTGCGGCAGCGGCGACATCACGGGCGGCACCGGCCCAAACGTGCCCTGCGTCCTCGTAGCCCGCTCCAAATTCCAGCGCATGAAGCTGCATGCCGCTGGCGCCCTGCCATTGCACTGCGACGCGTTGATAATACTCCAGGCTCTCGACTTCGGCAGAGGCAACGGCGCTATCACCATTGGCAAAGGCCGCAATAAAGGAAGCTTTCCGCGACAGCGCAGGAACCAGCATGCTGGCATGACCGCCATCATCCGTCACTTCGGTAAACATCATGCCGTTGTGATGCAGGGTAAACCGCTCGCCCGGCGCGCAAGGGGCGTCGAGCGACAAGGAGACCATCGCACCCGGCGCCACGTTGGCCTTCAGCGCATAGTCACAGCCAAGGCTAGGCGCAGGTTCTTCGCTGGGAAGGGCATCGACCAAAGTCTGCGCCGGTTCACCGTTCAGCGCGGCCTCACGCGGGGCGGGGGGCACGGCTAGCGGGCTTGGAGTGGGCGCCGTTGCGGGCAGCACGGGGACGGCGGATGTCAGGGTAATCGACGACAGCTCCAGCGCGCCATTATGCACCGCGCCTTGCGCCTTTCCCAAGGTGGGCGCCGGGGTGGCGGCATCCTGCGCCACAGGTGCGCCGGCGCTGCGGGACTGCATGAAATGACCGGCGCCCAGCGCCAATGCCAGCGTTCCGCATCCCAGTGCGATCATCCTCATCTTTTGCATACCCTACCTCCACACGCCTGAAAAACTTCTGGTCGTGCTGATACGCTAGCAATGGAAAAGGGCGCCCATATGGCGCGGACGCGGAGTCATTCGGGCCGCACCAAGGCGGCCCGGTGACTTTTATGCCAGATCAGGTAAGGCGTCCGTGGCAATGCTTGAACTTCTCGCCCGACCCGCAAGGGCAGGCCGTATTGCGGCCCGGATTGCCCCACGTGGTGGGATCATTCTCGTCAAATCCTTCAATCGCGGCCTCGGCGGGGCGTGCAGCCTTCTCGTCTCCATCATCTTGAGGTTTCGCAGCGTCGGTCTGAGCCTTGAGCGCGGCGCGCTCTTCCATCATCTTTTTCAGCATCTGCTGCTGATCTGCCTCCGAAACGGGCTGCACCTGGCTCAGTTTCTGGGTCACATCCTGACGCAGACTGTCCAGCATCGATTCAAATAGCGAAAATGCCTCGTTCTTGTATTCGTTCAGCGGATCGCGCTGCGCATACCCGCGAAAGCCGACAACGCTGCGCAGATGCTCAAGGGTCAGAAGGTGCTCGCGCCACTTGGCGTCGATGGTCTGAAGCAGCAACTGCTTTTCGACCATGCGCATGTTGGTGGCCCCGAAGGCAACGGCCTTTTTCGCCATCATTTCGTTCGCGTTCTTCTCTATGCGCTCGCTGATGTCCTCGTCGTCGACACCTTCCTCGTCCGCCCATGCCTGCACGGGCAGGTCCATGTTCAGCTGCTCGATGATGGCGTCGTGCATGCCCTCCATGTCCCATTGATCGGCATAGGTCTTGGGCGGCATGTATTGATCGACCAGATCGTCGATCACCTCGCCGCGCATGTCCTTGATGATCTCGCTCAGATCATCAGCCCGCATGATATCGAGGCGCTGCTTGAAGATCACCTTGCGCTGTTCGTTCATCACGTCATCGAACTTGAGCAGCTGCTTGCGGATGTCGAAGTTGCGCCCCTCGACCTTGGCTTGCGCACGTTCGAGCGATTTGTTCACCCATGGGTGGATGATCGCCTCGTCCTCTTTCATGCCGAGGCCCGCCAGCACCTTTTCCAACCGCTCCGAGCCGAAAATTCGCATCAGGTCGTCGTCCAGTGACAAGAAGAACGAAGATTGCCCCGGATCACCCTGACGGCCCGAACGGCCACGCAGCTGGTTGTCGATGCGGCGGCTCTCGTGACGCTCGGTCGCGAGGACAAAGAGGCCACCCGCATCCTTGACTGCCTGCTCTTCGGATTTGTGACCTTCTTCGATCCGCGCGCGGATCTCGGCGGGATCGCCCTCGGGATCGGCCTGAATGGCCTCCATGATCTTGAGGTCGATGTTGCCGCCCAGTTTGATGTCGGTGCCGCGGCCCGCCATGTTGGTTGCAATCGTCACCGCGCCCAGCTTGCCCGCGTCGCCGACGATCTGCGCCTCTTTCTCGTGCTGGCGCGCGTTGAGGACGTTATGTTCGACGCCCGCGTCGGTCAGCATCTGGCTGAGCATCTCGGATTTCTCGATCGAAGTGGTGCCCACCAGCGTCGGCTGCCCCTTGGCGTTCGCTTCCTTGATCTCTTCGATGACGGCCTTGTATTTTTCGGCGGTGGTCCGAAACACCGCGTCATCCTTGTCGATGCGGGCGATGGGCTGGTTGGTGGGCACGGCCACCACGCCAAGGCCATAGATTTCGGCAAATTCTGCCGCCTCGGTCATCGCGGTGCCGGTCATGCCCGACAGTTTGTTGTAAAGGCGGAAGTAGTTCTGGAATGTGACCTGCGCCAGCGTCACGTTCTCGGGTTGGATCTTGGCACCTTCCTTGGCCTCGATCGCCTGGTGCAAACCATCCGAGAGGCGACGACCGGACATCATGCGCCCGGTGAATTCGTCGATCAGCACGATTTCCTTGTCACGGACGATGTAATCCTTGTCCTTCTGGAACAGCTTGTGCGCGCGCAGGCCCTGATTGACATGGTGAACGATGGTCGTGCTTTCGGGGTCATATAGCGATTGATCCTCGGGCAGGATCTCGCGCTCGACCAGAAGCGTTTCGAGAAATTCGCTGCCCTCGTCCGTGAAGGTGACGCCGCGTGTCTTCTCATCGACCGTGTAATGCTCTTCGCGCAGTTCGGGGATCAGCTTGTCGATGGCGATATAGAGATCGCTGCGGTCCTGCGCCGGGCCCGAGATGATCAGTGGCGTGCGCGCCTCGTCGATCAGGATGCTGTCGACCTCGTCCACGATGGCATAGTTGTGACCACGCTGGTTCATTTGGCTCAGCTCGGACTTCATGTTGTCGCGCAGGTAATCAAAGCCCAGCTCGTTGTTCGTGGCGTAAGTCACGTCGCAGGCGTAGGCGCGCTGCTTTTCATCTTCGGGCTGGTTCGGATAGACGACACCGGTGGTCATGCCGAGCGCGGAGAAGACGGAACCCATCCATTCGGCGTCTCGCTTGGCGAGGTAATCGTTGACAGTGACGATATGAACGCCCTCGCCGCCCAGCGCATTCAGATAGGCAGGCAGCGTGGCAACCAGCGTCTTGCCCTCGCCGGTCTTCATCTCGGAAATGTTACCTTGGTGCAGGAATATCCCGCCCATCAGCTGCACATCAAATGCCCGCAGTCCCAGCGCGCGGCGCGCCGCCTCGCGGCAGTTCGCAAATGCCTCGGGCAAGAGTTGATCGAGGGTTTCGCCTTTTTGCAGGCGGCCGCGCAGATCATTGGTCTTGGCGATGATGCCCGCATCATCCAACGCTTCGATTTCGGGCTCGAGCGCGTTGATCTTGTCGATCAGTGAGCGCGTCGCCTTGACCTTGCGGTCGTTCGGCGTGCCAAAGACCTTACGGGCGACCGTTCCAATACCCAGCATGTTCAATACGTTCCCGTCTTGTCATTTCTTGTGTCAGGCAATGCCTTGTCCCGTTTACATTGCACCCCTATGTCGAGAAGGGTATCAGCGGGATATGCCTTTATTCAAAGGCGATGTAAGCGCCCGCTGTCTTGGTGTCAACGTTGCGCACCCCGCGCAGCCCGACCGCACGCAACTATGAAGGAACGTCCAATGCTCGACCGTATCAAACCGATTGCCACCTGCGCCATGTTGATGGGGGCACTCGGCACCGCGCCGGTTCTCGCACAGGATGACGCGCCCAGCGCCGATACTGTCGTCGCCACGGTGGACGGCACAGACATCACGCTGGGTCATATGCTGATCCTGCGCGCGGGCCTGCCCGAACAGTTTCAGCAGGTGCCCGCCGATGTGCTGTTTCCCGGCATCCTCGACCAGCTGATCCAGCAGACGCTGCTGGCGGATGCGCATGAGGGCGACCTGCCCCGCCGCGCCGCCTTGGCCCTCGAAAACGAGCGCCGCGCGCTGATTGCCGCCGAAGAAATGGCCACCGTCGCAGAGGCCGCAGTCACCGATGAGGCCGTGCAAGCCTATTTCGACGAGAACTACGTCGGCGGCGAGTCCGTCACCGAATACAATGCGGCCCATATCCTCGTCGAAACCGAGGAAGAGGCGCAGGCCCTCGTCGAAGAGGCAAGGGGCGATGCCGACTTCGCGGCGCTTGCCGAAGAGCATTCGACCGGGCCGTCGGGCCCCTCTGGAGGCGAGCTTGGCTGGTTCAGCGAAGGCATGATGGTCGAGCCCTTCTATAATGCCGTCGAAGGCATGGAAGCGGGCGCGATCAGCGATCCGGTCCAAACGGAGTTTGGCTGGCATGTCATCAAGCTGGTTGAGACGCGCGCCAAGGACACCCCCAAGCTGGAGGATGTAAGTGACGAAATCGCCGAGACGCTGCGGCAGGAGGCGATTGCCCAGAAGGTGAGCGAACTGGAGGAGGCAGGTGACGTCGATCGCGCGACAGGCGATGAGATGGATCCCGAGTTGCTGAACCAGATGAACCTTCTGGAAGAGTAACCAAACGTGGCCACGATCAGCTCCGTCTCGCCACTGGCGCCCGCCGCATTTCCGGACCTCCCCGTGATCGAGGGGGTCCGCTTTGCCAGCATCGCCGCCGGTGTGCGCTATGAGGGGCGCACTGATGTAATGCTGGCGCATCTTGCGCCGGGCAGCACGGTGGCGGGGGTGTTTACCCGCTCGGCCACGCGCTCTGCGCCCGTTCTGGACTGCCAGTCCAAGATCGGGCGCAGCGGCGAGGAGGGTGCGGCCATCATCGTGAATTCCGGCAACTCCAATGCCTTCACCGGTGCGCGCGGCGTCGAGTCGGTGCGCGCCGTCACCGGCGCGGTGGCACAGATGCTTGGCCTTCCCGATCACCGCGTCTTTTCCTCCTCGACAGGGGTCATCGGCGAGCCGATGAAACACGAGCGCATCGTCGACGTGTTGGAAACGCTGAACGAGACACTGGATGCCGAGGGCATCTCGGACGCGGCCCGTGCGATCATGACCACCGACACCTTTCCCAAGGGTTCGGCCACCGAGGTCGAGATGGATGGCAAGACCGTGCACATCGCCGGGATCGCCAAGGGATCTGGCATGATCGAGCCTGATATGGGCACGATGCTCGTCTATATCTTTACCGATGCCGTCGTGCCGCAGCCGGTCTTGCAATCAATGGTGTCGGCGCTGAACCGCACCACGTTCAATTGCATCACCGTCGACAGCGATACATCGACATCGGACACGCTGCTGGTGGGTGCGACCGGCGCATCGGGCGCCATAGTGACCGAACATTCCATAGGCTTCATGGAAGGGTTGCGCCGCGTCATGCTGGACCTTGCACAGCAGGTGGTGCGCGATGGCGAGGGTGCGACCAAGCTGGTCGAAATTTCCGTCACGGGCGCTGCCAGTGACGCCGACGCGCATCGACACGCCAAATCCATCGCCAATTCCCCGCTGGTCAAGACAGCCATCGCGGGCGAGGACGCCAATTGGGGCCGCGTCGTGATGGCGGTGGGCAAGTCCGGCGCCCGCGCCGACCGAGATACGCTATCCATCTGGTTTGGTGATCTCAAGGTCGCCGAGAATGGCTGGGTCAGCCCGACATACGATGAGGCGGCGGCATCAGCTTACATGAAAAATCAGGAATTGATCATTCATGTCGATCTGGGTCTCGGCGGCGGCACCGCCCGCGTCTGGACATGCGATCTGACCCATGGATACATCGATATCAACGCAGACTACCGTTCGTGAAGGTGGTCCTTGTCTCGGCTGTCGCGCTGATCGACGTCGATGGCCGTGTCCTTTTGGCCCAGCGGCCCGAGGGCAAGTCCATGGCGGGCCTGTGGGAGTTTCCGGGCGGCAAGGTCGAACCGGACGAAACGCCCGAGGCCGCGCTGATTCGCGAACTGCAAGAGGAGCTGGGCATCGACACATGGGCCAGTTGCCTCGCGCCGCTGACCTTCGCCAGCCACAGCTATGAGGGCTTCCACCTGCTGATGCCGCTCTTTGCGTGCCGCAAATGGGATGGCATCCCGCAGGCGCAAGAGGGGCAGACGCTGAAGTGGGTGCGCCCCAATCAACTGCGCGACTACCCGATGCCGCCTGCGGATATCCCCTTGATTCCGATCCTGCGCGACTGGCTGTAGGCAGACCTCAACGCAAAAAGGGCGCCCCGGTGGGACGCCCTTTTTTTGATAATTAAGGCTTGTCTCAGTCCAGAGTGCGGACGATTTCTTCGCGTTCGAAGATCTCGATGACGTCATCGGGACGGATGTCCTCATAGCGCTCGAACGCCATGCCGCATTCCTGACCCGACTGGACCTCGGGCACTTCATCCTTGAAGCGCTTGAGCGTCTTGAGAGTGCCCTCGTGGATCACGACATCGTCGCGCAGCAGGCGCACACCAGCCGAGCGGCGTGCAACACCTTCGGTAACGAGGCAGCCCGCAACCTTGCCGACGCCCGTGACCTTGAACACTTCCAGGATCTTGGCGTAGCCAATGAACTTCTCGCGGATCTCGTTGCCCAGAAGGCCCGATGCCGCGGCCTTGATGTCGTCCACAAGGTCGTAGATCACCGAATAATAGCGGATCTCGACACCCTTTTGGTTGGCACTCTGGCGCGCAGGCGCATTGGCCCGGACGTTGAAGCCGATGACAGGGGCGCCCGACGCTTCGGCAAGGCCGATGTCGCTTTCGGTGATGGCGCCGACACCCGAATGAAGGACGCGCACGCGCACCTCTTCGTTGCCGATCTTTTCCATCGCCTGAACAATCGCCTCGGCAGAGCCTTGGACGTCCGCTTTCACGAGGATCGGCAGCTCTGCCACGTTCTCGTTCTGCTTGGCCTGCGCCATCATCTGGTCCAGCGTCACGGCAGCACCGGCTGCGGCGCGCTTTTCCTTGGCCGCGTTGGCACGGTATTCCGCGATCTCGCGCGCCTGCGCCTCGGTGCCGACAACGTTCAGAACGTCGCCCGCCTCGGGCGTGCCATTAAGGCCCAGAACCTCGACCGGAACGGAGGGGCCGGCCTCCTTGATCCTGTCACCATGATCGTTGATCAGCGCGCGGACCTTGCCGAACTGCTGCCCGACGACAAAGATATCGCCAGTGCGCAGCGTGCCCTTCTGAATGAGGACGGTGGCAACGGGGCCACGGCCCACGTCCAGCTTTGCCTCGATCACGGCACCTTCCGCAGCGCGGTTGGGGTTCGCCTTCAGCTCGAGGATCTCGGCCTGAAGCGCGATCGCCTCAAGCAGCTCATCAAGTCCCTGACCGGTCGTGGCGCTCACCTCGACGTCCTGCACGTCACCCGACATCGCCTCGACGACGACCTCGTGCTGAAGCAGATCCGTGCGCACCTTTTGCGGGTTCGCCTCGTATTTGTCGATCTTGTTGATCGCCACGATCATCGGAACCTTGGCGGCCTTGGCGTGATTGATCGCCTCGATGGTCTGCGGCATCACCGCATCATCGGCAGCAACCACAAGCACGACGATATCCGTCACATGGGCACCGCGCGAGCGCATCGACGTGAACGCCGCGTGACCGGGCGTATCGAGGAACGACAGAACCGAGCCATTGGCCGTCGTCACCTGATAGGCGCCGATGTGCTGCGTGATGCCGCCAGCCTCGCCGGATTGAACCTTGGCGTTGCGGATGGCGTCCAGCAGCGATGTCTTGCCGTGGTCGACGTGGCCCATGATCGTGATGACCGGAGGGCGCGAGCGCATGTCTTCTTCTTTTTCATCAACCTGGGCGATGACATCCTCCACATCCGCATCAGAGACGCGAACGACACGGTGGCCGAACTCTTCGATGATCAGCTCCGCAGTGTCGGCGTCGATTGCCTGATTTTGCGTGACCATCATGTCGTTTTGCATCAGCGCCTTGACGACATCGCCAACACGCTCTGCCATACGCTGGGCCAGCTCGGCCACGACGATGGTCTCGGGAAGCTGCACGTCGCGGATGATCTTTTCACGCTCTTGCGTGCCGCCCATTGCCTTTTGACGATTGCGCTCTTGTTTGCGCTTCATCGCGGCCATGGATTTCTGGCGACCACCTTCGCCGCCCGACAGCGCCTGATTCAGCGTCAACTTGCCCGAGCGGCGGTTATCGTCGCCCATGCCCTTGCCCTTGGAGGGGCGCTTTTGCTCAGCGTCGCGATCCTGGCTCTTGCGGGGTGCGCTCGACGGAGCGGCACCGCGCGGCGCAGAGCGCGCGCCTTCCGGCTCGTTCGTCGCAGCAGGAGCGGCGGCTTGCTTGGCGGCGTCTGCCGCGGCTTTGCGCTGACGCTCGTCTTCGACTTCCTTGGCTTTGAGGGCCTCGACGCGCTCTTGCTCTTCGCGCTCCTTGGCCTCGGCGTCGTCGCGACGGCGCTGACGCTCTTCTTCGCGCTGTTTTTCTTCGGCTTCACGGCGCGCGGCGTCTTCGCCTTCCCGCGCCTTGGCAGCCTGAAGCGCCTTCATCCGGCGTTCCATCTCGGCGTCGGAAATGCCAGCGGGTCGCTTGGAGGGATCCCCGATGGGCGCGGGTTTGCCAGCGCCGCCCATGTTGCCGGCGCCCGGCTTGGGCACGACAACGCGCTTGCGCTTGGTTTCCACCACGACGTTCTTGGTCCGCCCATGGCTGAAGCTCTGCTTCACGCTGCCCCCACGGGGACCGCCACGAACACCCAATGTCTTCTTTCCGTCGTTGTCGCTCATCTGGTCTTCTTTCCTTTCCGATGGCCGTTGCCATCGTCCGAAACGCGCAGGCCCTTCAGCCTTGCCGCCTCCTCTACAACACGTTGCGTCAAACCGCCAGCGGACAGTGCCGCATGGATCGTCGTTTGTCGCCCAAAGGCCTGACCCAGTTCATCGGCGGTCAACCATCCGATGAATGAGCCGAAATGCGGCGTGCTGAGCTTGGATTTCCCGCGCTCTGACCCGTCGCTGGCCTGTATCAATACTTCGGCCTCTTCTTTGTCGAGGCTGCTCTTGACCTTCTCGTAGCCCGACACGGCGCGGCCACCCTTGCGTGCGAGGCTGATCAGGTTGACCACCCGCTGCGCCAGCAGGCTTTCGACCCAATCCGTAAGCGCTTCGGGCACCTGAACCGGCTGTTTGGCGGCGCGGGCAAAAAGGCCCTTGGTCGCCGCCTTTTCGAGTGCGGCGCGATCTGCCGCCACCCAGATGCCCCGACCCGGCAGTTTTTCCATCAGATCAGGGGCGATTTCGCCTTCCGGTCCGATGACAAAACGGATCAGGCCGTATTTTGGTTGCACCTCGCCTGTGGCGATGCATTTGCGCTCTGGACCGTCTTCCCGGTCTTTGGGTTGCCCGCCGCGTCCCATAAGGTGCATTCCGAGGCCTGCGATCAGGCCTCGGCCTCCTCTTCTGCTGCGTCCTCATCGGCATCGCCGCTCAGCTCGGCCGGATCGACCCAGCCCAGAAGGACGCGGGCAGTCATAACCATATTCTGCGCTTCCTCAAGCGATACGTCAAAGGGCTCGAGCAGGCCATCATCCTTGATGCGCTCACCGTCCTGCACAGTCCAGCCGCCTGCCAGTTCCCAATCGGCACAGGTCGCAAAATCCTCAAGCGTCTTGACGCCATCTTCGGCCAGCGCCAGCACCATCTGGGGCGTCAGCCCCTCGAATTCAACCAGGCTGTCTTCGACACCCAGTTCGCGCGCCTTGTCCATCGCCTCCTTGGCCTTGGCCTCGAGGATGTCGCGGGCGCGGGCCTGCAATTCGCCGGCGGTGTCTTCGTCCACGCCGTCGATCACCAACAGCTCGTCCAGCTCGACATATGCGACCTCTTCCAGATTGGTGAACCCTTCGGAAACCAGCAGCTGAGCAAAGAATTCATCCAGATCCAGCGCGGCCATGAAGAGGCCGGTGCGCTCTTCGAATTCCTTCTGGCGGCGCTCGCTGTCCTCGGCTTCGGTCATGATGTCGATGTCCAGACCGGTCAGCTGGCTGGCAAGGCGCACGTTCTGGCCCCGGCGGCCGATGGCAAGGCTCAGCTGCTCTTCGGGGACGACCACGTCGATCTTGCCGGCTTCCTCGTCCAGAACGACCTTCGAGACTTCGGCCGGCTGAAGCGCGTTGACGAGGAACGTGGGCTGGTCGTCATTCCACGGAATGATGTCGATCTTTTCGCCCTGAAGCTCGTTCACGACGGCCTGAACGCGGCTGCCGCGCATACCGACGCAAGCGCCGACCGGGTCGATACTGCTGTCATAGCTGATGACGGCAATCTTGGCACGGCTGCCCGGATCGCGGGCAACGGCCTTGATCTCGATGATGCCGTCATAGATCTCGGGCACTTCCATCTTGAACAGCTCGGCCATGAATTCGGGTGCGGTGCGGCTGAGGAAGATCTGCGGGCCGCGCTGCTCGCGGCGCACGTCCTTGATGTAGCAGCGGATGCGGTCGTTGGGGCGATACGCCTCGCGGCCGATCTTCTCGTTGCGGCGCAGGATGGCTTCACCGCGCCCCACGTCGACGATGACGTTGCCATACTCTTCGCGCTTGACCAGACCGTTGATGATGGTCCCGGCGCGGTCCTTGAATTCCTCGAACTGGCGGTCCCGCTCGGCTTCGCGCACCTTTTGCAGAATCACCTGCTTGGCCGATTGTGCGGCGATGCGGCCCATCTCGACGGGAGGCACTTCCTCGATGAACTCGTCACCGATCTTGGGATCGTCCAGATATTGCTTGGCCTGATCGACGGTGAACTCGGCCTGATAGTTTTCGACCTCGTCATCGGCAACGACGGTACGCACACGGGTAAACGTGGCGCGGCCCGTCTTGCGGTCGATGCTGACGCGGATGTCCATTTCAGCGCCGTAGCGCGATTTGGCGGCGCGCGAGAGCGATTCCTCCATCGCCTCGACCACCAGACCGGGGTCGATCATCTTTTCGCGTGCGACGGCCTCGGCAGTCTGCAACAGCTCAAGCTGGTTTGCGGATGTAATTGCCATGGATTTCAGTCCTCCTCAGAACCGGTATCAGTCTGGATTTCGTCAAATTCGTTTTCGTTGATTTCGCCAGTGCCGTTCAGCGTTCCCGCTGCCTTGCGCTGGCGCAGCATTTCGCGGATCAGCTCGTCCGTCAGGACCAGCTTGGCATCGGCCAGCCAGTCGAATTCCAGGCCGATAGTAATCGTCTCGGCGCCTTCCTCGACATTGATCAGCACCTCCGTGCCCTCGACGCCCGCCAGCATCCCCTTGAACCGTTTGCGCCCGTCAATCAGCTCATTCGTCTCGATCTTGGCCTCATAGCCCTCGAATGCCTCGAAATCCTTGAGCCGCGTCAGGGGCCGGTCGATACCGGGGCTGCTGACCTCGAGCGTGTAGGGATCGGTCAACGGATCCTCGACATCCAATGTGGCGCTGACCGCGGTCGAAACCTTGGCACATTCATCCACCTCGATACCGCCATCGGGACGGTCCACCATGATCTGCAAGGTGTGATACTTTCCACCCATCAGACGCACGCGCACCAGTTCCAGCCCCAGATCCTCGATCACCGGAGTGATGATCTCGGCCATGCGGCGGTCGATGGCGGCTTTGGCGATAAGGTCGTTGTTCATGAGTCTCAGGTCAGTCTTTCAGGCAACAGTCGTGCTGGCAGCGATCAGGCAAGCACAAAAAAACGGGCGCGCGGCCCGTTGAATTATCCGGTGGGACACTTCGGTGTGGACCCGATGCGCGCCGCTATTGAGAGGCATATAGCGACAGACGTGGCGGGATGCAAGTGGCATCGCCCGCGCTGGCGTTTATCCCCGCCGCATCGCGTCCATGATGCGGACCAGTTCGGCGCTGATTCCCGGCTCGGACAGGGCGTGGCCGGCAACGGGGATCATGTGCAGTTGGCAGCCATGCCATGCTGTCGACAAGGCGTGGGCGGTGGCGGGCGGGCAGATCATGTCGTAGCGCCCTTGGACGATCGTGCCGGGCACATTTCGCAGCCGGTCCACGTTATCCATGATCCAGCCGTCATGCTCCAAAAAGCCCGCGTTGATGAAGTAGTGATTCTCGAGCCGGGCAAAGGCGCGCGCATAATCAGGGGGGCCATCGCCGCCCTGCCCGGTGGAGCGCACGGTGGCAAGCGCGTTTTCCCAGCCGCTCCACGCCTTGGCATGCAGCACCTCCTCGGCGTGATTTCCCGAAAAGAGCCGCTTGTGATAGGCGACGATCATATCCCCCCGCTCGTCCTCCGGGATCAACGCCTCGAAGCGCGCCCATGTTTCGGGCCAGAATCGCCCGGCGCCACCGCCATAGAACCAGTCAAGCTCGCTCTGGGTCATGGTAAAGACGCCGCGCAGGACCACATGACTGCAGCGCTCGGGGTGCGTGATTCCATAGATCAGCGCCAGCGTCGCGCCCCAGCTGCCGCCAAAAACGATCCAGCGGTCGATTTCGAGTGTGCGGCGGATCAACTCTATGTCATCGACGAGATGCCATGTCGTGTTGGCCTCGACCGAGGCGTGCGGCGTGGACCGGCCGCACCCGCGCTGATCGAATAGGATGACGCGATAGGTTTCGGGGTCGAAATACCGGCGCATTCCGGGGCTGCATCCGCCGCCCGGCCCGCCGTGGAACACTACGACAGGGATGCCGCCCGGCTTGCCCGACTGCTCGACATAGACCTTGTGTCCGTCGCCCACATCCAGCATCCGGCGGTCCCACGGCTCGACCGGGGGATAAAGATACTGAACAGCGCTTTTTTCTCCCGAGATTTTATCCATGACCGCCCTATGTTATGCGCAGCCTATAGAGGCGACATGCGAGGTGCATTACCCTCAATGGAACATACGGGAGAGCGGAATGCAAAGGGCAGCATCCACGATTGACGACGCCGAAGTGGCCAAGTTTCAGGCAATGGCCGAAGAATGGTGGGATCCCACCGGCAAGTTCAAGCCGTTGCACATGATGAATCCCTGCCGCCTCGATTACATCACCCGCCAGATCGCCGCCGAGTTCGAGCGCGACCTGCGCGATGATACGCCCTTTGCCGGGCTGCGCATCCTGGATATCGGCTGCGGGGGCGGCCTTCTGGCCGAGCCGATGGCCCGGCTGGGCGCCGAGGTGGTCGGCGCCGACGCGGCCGAGCGCAATATTCCCGTGGCGCGCCTGCACGCCGAGCAGTCCGGCCTTGCCATCGACTATCGCCACACCACGGCCGAGGCGATGGCCGAGGCAGGCGAGCAATTCGACGCGGTGCTGAACATGGAAGTGGTTGAGCATGTGGCCGATCCGCTGGCGTATCTGACCGCCTGCCGTGATCTTTTGACACCCGGCGGCCTGCAAATCTGCTCAACCCTGAACCGCAATCCGAAAAGCTATGTTATGGCCATCATCGGAGCCGAGCAGGTGATGCGCTGGCTGCCCAAGGGCACGCATGACTGGAACAAATTCATCACGCCAGACGAGCTATACGATCTGCTGACCCAAGCCGGGCTCGAGCCGGTGGATCGCAAGGGGTTCGTCTTCAATCCGATCAGCTGGAATTGGTCGATCTCCGACCGGGATCTGAGCGTCAATTACGTGACGGCCAGCCGCAGACCGGCTTGAAGCGCCGCGCCTTCGGCTGACGCTTCAGTCTTCCGGCTCGAGCCTGGCGCGCAGACTGCGCAGGACGGGCAGTGTCGCGCGCACACGTGCATCGCCCAACTCGGTCACGACCTCGGAAATCAGCGGCGTGATCGACGCCACCGCCACGTCGCGCGCCTTGCGGCCAGCCGGGCTGATCGACACGCGCTTGCGCCGGGCATCGTCCCAATCGGGCCGGATATGGACGTATCCGGCCCACTCCAGCTTGTGCAGGGTGTTGGTCATGGCGCCGCGCGTGACGTGGAAATTCTTGGCCAGCTCTGCCGGGCTCCGCTCCACCCCAGCCCGAGCCAGATGGTTCAACACGGAGAAATGCGAAATCTCCATACCCTTGGGCAGCACACGGCTCAGCTGATTGCGGATCAGCTGGTCGTTCGTCAGGATCTCGCTGAAAAGCGCAACGGCCAGGGCATTGGTGGGCGTGTCGTCCATCAGGGTCCACCGAATTCGGGATCATGCAACAGCGCCGGGATGCGCTGGCGTGCTTGTGCCACTTCGGCCATGTCCAGATCAACGTAAATCACGCCTTGGCCTGCGCCCCCATCGGCCAAGACCTCGCCCCAGGGCGAAACGGCAAGGCTATGGCCATAAGTCTGGCGCGGTTTGCCCGCGCGGGCGGCATGCGTGCCCGATTGCGCCGGAGCAAGGATGTAGGCGCCCGTCTCGATCGCGCGGGCGCGCAGCAGGACATGCCAATGCGCGGCGCCAGTGACAGGAGAAAACGCCGATGGGACGGTCAGGATCTGTGCGCCCCGTTGCGCGAGATGTCGATAGAGTTGCGGGAAACGCACATCGTAGCAGATGGTCATGCCGATCATACCCAGTTCGGTGGGCGCCAGAACGGCCTGCGCGCCGGGACGATACCCCGCAGACTCACGATAGCTTTCCTGCGCGCTGATGGTCACGTCGAACATGTGGATCTTGTCGTAACGCGCCACAATTGCACCGTCCGGCCCGATCAGGAACGAACGATTGGCAAAGCGTCCATCGGCGTCCCCGGTCTTGAGCGCGAGCGAGCCGACCTGAATCCAGATGCGAAGCCGCGCAGCCAATGCGCGCAAGGCGGCAAGCGTTTTGTCATCCACTTCATGCGCCAGCACCTCTATCTGATGCGCGCGGTCGGCGGATACGCAATTGGTCACTTCGGGCGTCAGGATGAACGCAGCATCGTCCTTCGCCGCCTGCTCGATCAGCGCGGTCGTGCGGAGAAGATTCGCGGCAGGATCATCGCTGCTGCATAGCTGGATGAGCGCGGCTTTCATCCCGCCAGAAGCGCGTCCAGCTTGCCTGCCCGCTCCAACGCAAAGAGTTCGTCACAGCCGCCGACATGCGTGTCCCCGACGAAAATCTGCGGCACGGTGCGCCCACCATTGGCGCGCTGGGTCATCTCGGACTTGCGCTCGGGCTGCCGCGCGACGTCAATCTCGGAAAAGTTGACGCCCTTTTGCGACAAAAGGCGCTTGGCGGCGGTGCAGAAACCGCAAAGCGGAGAGGTGTAGATATCGACAGTGGCCATGGATGCGTTCCTTCGTATTCGGGAGGTTCGCCTTGAAGTTAAGCATCCTTGGCCGCGCGCGCCAGTACCAGAACATCGACGCCGATGGCGCCGGCAGCCAGACACGCCTCGGTCGCCGCCGACAGCGTCGCACCCGACGTCATAACGTCGTCCACCAGCAAGACGTGCTGCCCGGCCAGCCGCTGGCGGCGCCGGGGGTGGACCCGAATTGTCCCCTCCATCGTGGCAAACCGTGCATCCCGGCTGAGCCCGCCAAGGGACGGCGTCGCGCGGGGCCGGATCAGCAGATCGGGGCACATTGGTCTGTGCACCTCACCCGCCAGCGCCCGCGCCAGTAGCGCCGACTGGTTGTATCGCCGCTTCAGCAGACGCATCCAATGCAGCGGGATCGGCGCCAGCAGCGTCTCGGGACGAAGCAGCGGCTGCGCCGCCCGTGCCATCCAGACCGCGGCAGGCCCCGCCATGTCGTGCCTGTCGCCATGTTTAAGCTTCAGCACCATGCGGCGGCCATTACCAGCATAGACCAGCGCCGCGCGACCGGCGCCCCAAGGCCGCGGGACACGCAGGCATTCATCACAGCTCAGCAGGTCGTCCGGCGCATCCGGTCCCGCGGGCAGCGGCACGCCGCAGGTATTGCAGGTCTGCCCGGCGACAAAGGGCGTATCCCGCCAACATGGGCCGCAAAGGCCGAAATCGCTATCCACCAGATCACCGCAAAAGGTGCAGCGCGCCGGATAGATCAGACGGATGGCGGATTGAAATCGGGCCACCTTCATCTATATGTCCTGCCTATGAACAAGGCGTTTCCCCTATGACTTCGACCCTCACGGACCGCGCTGCATTGCTGCGCCAACGTGCCCGCGCTCTGGCGGGCAATCGGGCGGGCAATACGGCCATGTTCCTGCATGAAGCAGCCATCAACGAGGTGCATGATCGCCTCGATATGGTTAACAAATCATTTACCGCACCGGCCATCGTGACCGGCTGGCCCGCGCAATGGCAGGGCGTTATCGAGGGCGCGACCGTAGTGCCTGATGACGAGACGCTCGCGCTGGAGCCGGGCGCGCACGATCTGGTGGTCCATGCCATGTCGATGCATTGGGCGAATGACCCGGTGGGGCAGCTGATACAATCACGCCGCTCGCTGCGCCCCGATGGCCTCTTTCTGGGCGTCATGCCCGGCGGGACCACCCTGCACGAGCTGCGCGCAAGCCTTGCGCAGGCCGAGGCCGAGGTATCGGGTGGCCTGTCGCCCCGCGTCGCACCGACGGGCGAGGTGCGCGAGTTGGGCGGTATCCTGCAACGCGCCGGGATGACCCTGCCCGTCGTCGACAGCGTGCCTTTGGTCGCCAGCTATGCTAGTATGACGGCGCTGATGCACGATCTGCGCGCCATGGGCGAGGGCAATGCAATGCAGGCGCGCCCGCGACATTTTGCCCGCCGGGCCATTTTTGATCGCGCAGCACGAATATATTCCGATACTTTCGGAATGGGTGATGGCCGGATCACCGCGACATACGATCTGATCTTTCTCACCGGTTGGTCACCCGACGCGTCACAGCCCCAGCCGCTGCGCCCCGGGTCGGCCAAAACGCGTCTGGCCGACGCGCTGGGCACAAATGAGACGCCCCTGCGCGATTGACCCTCCCGCGCAATCCCTTATGTGCAGGGAGCAAGCGCGCGTGCGACGCATTAAGAAAAGGATATTGACGCCATGACCGAGTCAGCCACGGATGCAAAATGCCCCGTCCACGCGCCCAAGGATCATCCCAAGGTGCCGCGCGAAAAGACTGGCATCCTTCTGGCCAACCTCGGAACGCCCGACAATTATGACTATTGGTCGATGCGGCGCTACCTCAACGAGTTTCTGTCGGACCGCCGCGTCATCGACTATGCCCCGTGGAAGTGGCAGCCGCTGTTGCAACTCATCATCCTGACCAAGCGGCCCTTTACCAGTGGCGCGGCCTACAAATCCATCTGGAACGAGGAAAAGGGCGAGAGTCCCTTGATGACCATCACGCGCGATCAGACCGAGGCGCTGCGCCACCGACTGAAAGCTGAGTATGGCGATGATGTCATGGTCGATTTCTGCATGCGCTACGGCAACCCGTCCACCGAATCCAAGGTGCGCGAGATGACCGAGGCAGGGTGCACGCAGATCCTCTTCTTTCCGCTTTATCCGCAATACGCGGGCGCAACATCCGGCACCGCGAACGATCAGTTCTTTCGCGCATTGATGAAGGAAACGCGTCAGCCCGCCGCGCGCACCGTGCAACCCTATTTCGATCATCCCGACTATATCGACGCGCTCGCCCGCTCGATCGAAGAGGCCTATGCCGGCGACATCAACCCCGAGATCCTCGTCGTGTCATACCACGGCATGCCCAAGCGCTACTTGATGCAGGGCGATCCCTACCATTGCCAATGTCAGAAAACGACGCGCCTGCTGAAGGAGCGTCTGGGCTGGGACGACACGCAAATCACCACGACCTTCCAGTCGGTGTTCGGCCCCGAAGAATGGCTGAAGCCCTACACGGTCAAAGAGGTCGCGCGCCTTGCCGAAGAAGAAGGCAAGCGCCGCATCGCCGTCGTCGCACCCGCCTTTTCAGCCGATTGCATCGAAACTCTCGAGGAAATCAACGAAGAGATCCGCGAGAGCTTTGAGGAGGCAGGAGGCGAGGAGTTCACGTATATTCCCTGCCTCAACGATGGCCCCAATCATATCGAGTCGCTGGCAGGCGTCATTCGTGAGAACATCCAAGGCTGGGTCAAACGTCACCCCGTGCAAGACGTGGCCGCCAAGAACGCCGCAGAGTAACGCGCACAACGCAAAAGGCGCCTAGCCTCATGGCCCGGCGCCTTTTTTATCTGTAATCAAATAGATGGCAATGAAGGGTTCCTTGGCGGACCCCTCCGAAAAAGCTTAGTCGGCTGCGATGACAGCTGCGACGATGGCCAACACGACCAGCGGAACCCAGACGCCGGCGGCGGACGAGCTTGCATTGGTCTCTTCAACGATGACCGGAGCTTCCATGACGGGGGGCTCCATGTTGCCTGCGAACGCGGTGGAAGCGGCGGCGGAAAGAGCAGCGGCGAGAACGAGTTTTTTCATTGTATTCTCCAGAAAATTGCGTGCCGTCGCACGTTGCAACGGCAGGCACCCAAGACGTTTACCTAGTGTCAATGCTCTAAGCAGAAAATTTCCGTGATTGCAATTGCAACGTGGCGCAGACCTGTGGCCAGCCGCCACAGTATCGTCAAATTAGCAACACTTGAGTGCCCACTTTGGACAGACTGAAAAGCTCGGCGATATGCTCATTATAAAGACCGATGCAACCGTTTGAGGATTTCCGCCCGATCTTGCGCGTGTCGTGCGTCCCGTGGATGCGGTAGTATTTCCACCCGAGGTATAGCGCATGTGTGCCCAAGGGGTTTTCCGGCCCCGGCGGCACATAAGGCGGCCACTCCGGATTACGCTTCAGCATGTTGGGTGTAGGCGACCAGCTGGGGCCTTCGACTTTGCGCGTCACTCGGGTCCGCCCCCGCCGGGTCAAATCCTCGGAGATCGGGATGGACGAGGGATAGAGTTTTTAGGTGCGCCCGTCTTCACCCCAGAAATGCAAGGCGCGCGAATCGATATCCACAAGCACGGCACCGTTGCGCAAGTTCTTGAAGTATGGCTGCCATGTCATCGCCCGAAAACTGGAAATGTTGCGGCGCACAGTTTGGGTGATGTCGCGCTCCATCTCGATCGATCCGGTGCTTTGCGCCAGCGCGGGCACCCCGATCACCGTGGCCGCCCCAAAAAATAAAACTGCGTCTGTTCAATACCTTGGATGAATTTTCTGTCATGATTTCCTCCATGGCAGACAGATTTCATGGATGGCAGATAGAGTATGGCGCGAATGCCCCGGTCGCAATTCAAACAAGACCCACTGGCGAACTTCCGATCATGTGGGTTTGAATCGCAACGCCCGCCCCTGTAGGGGTTGTCAAAAGAATAATATTGGATGGTTCCAACCTCATGTCGCGCATTCTGATCCTACTTGTCTCCGCCATGCTCGCCCTCAGTGCCTGCGCCCCCGCGCCTATGCGGCCCCAGATCGGCGCCGACGGCAAGCCACTGCCCCAAGTCTACCGCATCCGCGCGGGCGATACTTCGGCAATCCAGTACCGTATGCTCGACAGCGTCAATGCGCTGCGCAGCGCAGCGGGCCGCCAGCCGGTCGAGTTGAACGCCCAGTTGAACGCCGCGGCCGCGACTCATTCGCGCGATATGTCGGTGCAGAACCGCCCTTGGCATTTCGGCTCGGACGGCTCTTCGCCAATCGACCGGGTCCAGCGTGTCGGCTTTACCCGTGGTCTCGTCGGCGAGGCGATATCCGAGACATACGAAACCGAGCTTGAGACACTCGCCGCCTGGATGGAAGAGCCGGGCACACGCAACGTCATCCTTTCACCTAAGGCCAACACTATGGGCTTTTCGTGGCAGCAAGAAGATGGCGGCAAGATCTGGTGGACCCTGGTGATGGGCCGCTAAAGCGTTCTGCAAATGACCTCAATCACAGGTTTGGGCGGAGCGCAGTGCACACTAAGCAGGGCATGCGCACCTTGCCTTCAGCTGATATCTCAGGTCAACGGCGCGCTACCCAAACTGCGCAACATAGCATGAAATGATGTCAAAACGCCGGGGCAATGGACCGCTCCGGCGTTTGTATCTCAGCTAGGCACCCGGCACTTTCATTGTTCTAAAAATACTCAAACCAGGACTCAATGCCGTTCTGGGCCGTGCCCACTCACGCCCAGCTAAGCCAAGGAAGGCTCAGCCCACTTACGCCTCTACGGATAGATCGAGATTGGCGTTCCGTCCCTCACCATCGCATAGATCCATTCGATCTCCTTGTTGGTGACGGCGATGCATCCGGCGGTCCAATCCGGCCCTTTGCGTCCCTTGAAACCGTTGGGTTGCCCATGGATAAAGATGTCGCCACCCGGCTTCTTGCCCCGTTCGCGCGCCTGATAGCGGTCGAACGCATTGGGATAGGAAATGCCGATCGACAGGTGAAACTTGCTATTTGGGTTGCGTCGATCGATCAGATAGGTGCCCTCGGGCGTGCGCCCATCACCTTCCTCGTATTTATGGCCGGCAGGGGCAAAGCCCAGATCGAAGTCATAGGCCTCGAGCACACTGTTATGATGGAGCAGATACATCTTGCGCTCTGTTTTCTTGACCACGACATGCGTGACCTCGGGGCCGTAATACGTCTTGAACTTCGACCCGCAGGCCGAAAGGCCCACGACCATCAGCGCAACGGCCAAAAACTTGAAAATTCTCACATGCCCACCTCGGTTTGTTTTTTTATTGTTTTATAACCCATAGAGGGCCATCCGAGATAGGGGGAAAACGGTCGCAGCGGTCAAATCCGCGTCAGGCGTGCAACCAATTCGACATGGCTCGACCAGCGGAATTGGTCGACGACGCGCACCGCGTCCACGCGGTATCCAGCGGCGACGGCCGCCGCAGCATCGCGCGCGAATGTCACCGGATTGCACGAGACATAGGCGATCTGCGGCAGCTTTGCGGCGATCAGCTGTGCCATCTGCGCCTCGGCCCCTGCGCGGGGCGGGTCGATCACCGCGCCGTCGAATTTGGCCAGTTCATCAGGTAAAAGCGGGCGACGGAACAGATCACGGGCTTCGACGCTTAATTGCTTGAGGCCTTGCGCCTTGCGCCATCCGGCATCCATCGCCTCGGTCATGGCCGCATCGCCCTCGACCGCGTGAACGCGCGCCATCTCGGACAGGGGCAGCGCAAAGGTGCCGCACCCGGCAAAGAGATCGACGACGCGCGTCGCCCCCTCCAGCGCGGCGCTCACGTCGGCCAGGAGGGCCGCCTCGCCTTGGGGCGTTGCCTGCAAGAACGCGCCGGGCGGCGGCGTGACATCCGCCGCACCAAAGCGTTGCACCGGCGCCTGACGCATTGCGATCACCTCGCCATCCCATGACAGGCGGGCCAGATCCAACGCCTCGGCCATCTGCGCCAGCAGCGCGCGCAGCGGTCCATCCAGCGCCTTGCCCCCCGATGCGTTCACATCCAGCCCATTGCGAGACAGGCACACCGCCACATCCAGCGCGCCCTTACGCGTGCCCGCCTGCTGCGCCAACGCCTCGGCCACGGGAATTCCGCGCATCAGATCCGGATGCAGCAGGCGACAATCGGGGATTTCGATAATGACGTCCGACGCTCGCCCATGAAACCCCGCCATCGCCGCCTTTTTGGTGCGCCGCGCGGAAAAGGTCGCGCGCCGCCGGGCCTGCGCCGGCGATGTGGCGATCGGCAGGAACGTCGTCTCGATACCGTGGGCCTTGAGGGCGGCGCGCACAACGCCCTCCTTGAACTCTGCGACAAAGGCATCGTCGGCATGCTGCAACTGGCATCCACCGCACGCCTTGAAATGACGGCAGGGTGGGGCGACGCGCCGGTCGCTCGGCTCCTCGATGCGCACATCTGTCAGGCGCTGGCCGTCCAGCGCACCTGTCACGCGCTCACCGGGGAGGGTCATCGGTGCAAACACCGGGCCCGCGGCGATACCGTCGCCCTGATGCCCCAATCGTTCGATCAAATGGCTCATGTGTCGCCCTCCAACAGCTCATCCCGGCCAAGGGCAAATTCCGACGCGATCCACCGCGCCTCAAGCGCCTTGAGCCGTGCACCCAGTGCTGCGCCCTGATAGGTCGGCATCAGGTCAGCCGCTGCGATGGGAAACGCCTGCCGCGCGCCGCTGGCCGCTGCCTGAATGGCACCCTGATCCAGCGACTGCCCCAGAATCGCGGCGCGCAGCAGCAAAACATCGCGCGCTGTCTCGCCGCCGTGGCGATATCCAAGAGCGCCCGGCGCCTCCATATCGCCCACGGCGCGGCGCATCAATTCCAGCCGCGCGGCGTCTGCATTGCTGAGCCGTAGCCGATCGCGCACATCCGTGCCGCCCAGCGCGGCGAGGCGCCTGATGGCCTCCGGAGCCGCGCCCGCCTCATGCTCAAGATGCACCAAAGGGGCGAGGGCGGCCGGATCCGCCCCCGGCAGGATCCGCGCCAGCGCGCCGACCTGTGCCATCGCGGCCACTGCAGGCGACGGATCGGGCGCCGCCAGAAGGCGCAGCATCTCGGCGCCGATGCGCTCGCGCGCAAGGCTGTCCAGTCCATCCAGATGATCGGCGACGGCGGCCATCCCCTCAGGGTCGATCCCCCGGCTGCCACCATACTGCGCGTAAAAGCGAAAGAACCGCAGGATCCGTAGATAATCCTCGCGAATGCGCGTGCCCGCATCCTCGATAAAGCGCACGCGCCGCGCCAGCGCGTCAGGCAGCCCGTTGAGCGGATCGATCACCTCGCCATCCGGTCCCGCGTAAAGCGCATTCATGGTAAAATCGCGACGCCGCGCATCCTGCCGGATATCGTCCGTGAAGGCGACCGTGGCGTGGCGGCCATCGGTTTCGACATCGCGGCGAAAGGTCGTGATCTCGAACGGGACGCTCCGGGCGACGAGCGTCACGGTGCCGTGGTCGATGCCGGTGGGAACCGCCTTGATGCCGGCCACCTTGGCCAGCGCCATCATCTGCTCAGGTGTGGCATCGGTGGCGAGGTCAAGATCGCCGACCCGCTCACCCATAACGGCGTTGCGCACCGCTCCGCCCACCAGATAGGCATGATATCCCGCCGCCTCGAAGGCGGCAAAGATCGCTGCCAAAGGCGCGTCGGTTAGCCAAGGTGCCTCGATCCTCATGAGCGCTCCGCCACATCCGCCAGCGCGCGCAGCATCCGCGCTGTCGCACCCCAGATGTAATAGGGCCCGTATGGCACCGTGTAATAGCGGCGCATCGTGCGGCGCCAATATCGCGCCTCGATCTGGTAATTTGCAGGCTCAAGCACGTGGCCCAGCGGCACATCAAACACCTCGGCCACCTCACCCGCCTCGGGAACCGGGGTGAAGGGCGCACGCACACGTGCAACGACCGGCGTGACGATATAGCCGGTCACGGTTTCATGCACAGGCAGATGGCCCAGCACCTCGACATTGCGGGGATCAAGCCCGATTTCCTCATGCGCCTCACGCAGCGCGGCGGCGGTCGCATCTGCGTCGCCCTCCTCCTGCTTGCCGCCCGGAAAGGCGATCTGTCCGGGGTGCTGCTTGAGGACCGAGGACCGCTGCGTCAGCAGAAGGCGCGCACCATCAGACCTCATCACCAGCGGCACCAGAACGCCTGCGGGCCTGAGCTTGCGCCCCGCAGAAAGGACCGTGCCGGGGTTGAGGTCAAAATCGGACGTCGCCGCCCCCTGCCGGCCCAGCGCGCCGGCAAGGTCCGCGATGATGTCCGTCCCCGTCATGCTGTGCCGTCGCCGCCCGAGTTCGTGCCATCCGTGTTTGCGCCGTCAGGTCCATCCGCCGCGTCAAATCCCAGCGTCGCGGGATCCATGTCGTAATGCGCCCCGCAAAACTGGCAATCGGCAGTCACGCGGCCATCATCGGTCGTCATCGTTGCGATATCCTTGGCCGAGTAGATTGACAGGCTCTGGCGCACGCGCTCTTCGGAGCATGTGCAGCCGAAACGGACCGGCTGTGCATCATAGACGCGCGGCGCCTCCTCGTGAAAGAGGCGCAAGAGCAAGTCTGTCGGCGCGACACTGGGCCCGATCAGCTCCAATGCGTCGACGGTGTCAAGCAGGACGTTCGCGCGGTTCCAATTTTCGCCCTCGGGGCCATCGGGCGCGACGTCGGTGGGCTGCAAGAGGCCACCATCCCCGCTGCCTCCCGCAGGCGCGGCGGCAAAGGGCGATGCCTTGGGCATGTGTTGCAGCATGATGCCGCCCGCGCGCCAATGCTCTTCGCTGCCCGCCTCGCGCGAACGGCCAAAGCTGAGCGAGAATCGCGTCGGGATCTGCTCGGATTGTGCAAAATACGCCTCGGCGCAGGCCCGCAGGCTGCCGCCCGCCAAGGGCGTGATGCCTTGATAGGGGGTCGTACCCTTGCCCTGATCGATCATGATGGCAAAATAGCCCTCGCCCACTTGCGAAAACGGGTCGGCCTCGGTCAGGCGATCCGCGTCATAGCTGGCATAGGCGCGGATGCGCGCAGGCTCGCCATCCTCCGACGGGCCGTAGTAATCAGTGGCGATCATGCGCACCGGGCCCTTCGACTGCACCTGAAGCGACAGCTTCCAGCGCAGCTTGATCGTCTGGCCGATCAGGGCGGTCAAAAGGGCCATCTCAGCCACCAGCGCCTCGACGACGGGTGGATAGTCGTGCTGCTGCAAAATGCCGCCCAGCACCCCGTCAAGACGCGCAACGCGCCCCCGGATGTCCGATTTGTCCAGTTGGAACGGCAGGACCGTGTCGTCCCAAGCGATTTTTTCACCGAAGTTCATGGGGGTTTCCTTATGTGCCGTAGCTTGGCATATCGCGAAGATATAGGAAGGGGCAACCCGGCGTCCAAGAGGAGTGAGGCAGATGATACGACGAGTGGGCCCAGTGCCGCAGCGCGGGCGATCTTATCGGCTTCGTCATGGCGTCTATGCGCTCTTGCCGCTCGAAGGCAGTCTTTTGGTCACGCTCCAGCATGAGCCCGAGCCCGAACTGCAACTGCCCGGAGGCGGAATTGACCCCGGCGAGTCGCCTCTGAGGGCGCTTTACCGCGAGGTCATGGAGGAAACCGGGTGGTCCATCGCCAATCCCGTTCGGCTGGGCGCGTTCCGGCGGTTTGTCTATATGCCCGAGTATGACATGTGGGCCGAGAAGCTCTGTACGATCTATACCGCGCAGCCCGTGCGCCAGATTTGCGATCCGACCGAACCTGGTCATACGCCCCTCGTGATTGACGCCGTAACCGCCGCAAGCGAGCTGGGGAATGAGGGCGACCGCATGTTCGTCAGCCGCTGGGTTCGTCAGGCTTGATTTCGAGCAAGATGGCCGAGACATCATCGGCAAAAACATCACCTCCGGTGAACTCTGCCAGTTTCCAGACGAGCGCCTCAAGGCAGAAAAGACCCGTCGTGGTGCGCAGTTCGCCCAGCAGGTCTGCTAGCCCCTCATCGTCAAGCAGCGTGCCGTCTGGCGCCGCGCATTCGGTGACGCCGTCGGAGTGGATCATCAGGCGGTCACCGGGGCCGAGATGCACATCAAAATCCTGATACTCTGCCCCCGGTATCAGCCCGACCGGCAGCCCACCCTCCCCGACCATCTCGACACTGCCATCGGCCCGCTGAATGGCAGGATAAGGATGCCCGGCCTGCGCCATGACGACGCGGCCCGTGGCCAAATCCACATCGGCAAGCAGCAGTGTGAAATAATGCTCGGTATCCAGCTCGCTCAGGAAAAGATCGTTGAGGGCCGCAATCGTTTCGGCAGGAGGGCGCATGACATAAGTCCCCTCGGCAGTCCGCTGCAATGCGATGTTCTGCTCGGGCGCGGCGCCAGAGAGATACCCGGCAAGGCGCGCCGTCATCAGCGCCGAGCTCACTCCATGCCCGGAGACGTCCAGCCCGTAGAGCCCGATTCGCGTATCGCTGACCTGAAACGTACCAACCAGATCGCCGCCCACATGCCCCGACGAACGCAGCAACATCGACACCTCGGCCATGCCAAAATCGCGGTGGCGGTCACTGACGAGTGATTGCTGAAGTTTCTTGGCCTCCATCAAATCGGCATCGAGCGATGCGTAAAGCGCCTGAAGCTTGTCCAACGTCGAGTTGACGAGGCGGTTCTTCTCGGTCAGCTGTCGCTCCATTTCGAGGATGCGCTCCCCTGCGGTGATACGGGCGCGCAATTCGCCGGGATCGACCGGCTTGGTGAGGAAATCATCGGCACCGGCATCGAGGCCATGCGCGATCTCGGCCTTGTCCGACTTGGAGGTCAGCAGGATGAAATACCCATATGTATCGCGCGTCATCCCCCGGAACGCATTGCAAAATTCAAGACCGGACATCCCCGGCATCATCCAATCGCTGAGCACGAGGTCCGGCGGCATGTCACGGCAGATGTCCAGTGCCTGGTTGCCCGATTCGGCCTCGGTCACTGCAAAACCCCACTTCTTGAGAAGCGCCGCGAGGATGCGGCGCTGCAGGCGGCTGTCATCGACCACCAGGACCCGGCGGATCGCCCGCAACGGCGTGGGCACCTCTGGCTGCGCAGATAAATGTGTAGCTTGGGACAAAACACTTCCCCTCGGATTCAATCGGGCGAGCCTACTGCACGGGCCATTAACAGACCGTGAACGCATGAAGGTCGCAAGAAACCGGCCGCCGGTAACCGTACCTTAACGGCTTTGCGTCAGCCTGATCGCATCGGAGGTAACGCCATGATTGATTGGGCCAGAGTTGCGGAATTGCGCGCTGAAATCGGCGAAGACGATTTTTCTGACGTCGTCGAGCTTTTTCTGGAAGAGGTCGAAGGCGAAATTGACGATCTGCGCGCAGGGTGCCCGGCCAGCGCGCTTGAGGCGCGCCTGCACTTTCTGAAAGGCGGCGCGCTCAACCTTGGCTTTACCGCCTTTGCCGAGCTTTGCCAGAGGGGCGAGACAGCAGCAGCAACCCGGCGCGCGGATGAGGTCGATCTTGATGCCACGATGAGCAGCTTCGACGCCTCGAAGGTGGCCTTCATCGAGGGCCTGCCCGGCCTCAACGCCGCATGACGCCATCAAAGTCAGATAAGGAATTCCGCCAGCACCGGATCGTTGGTGATGTCGCGATAGGTAAACCCGGCCTCCGACAAGACAGACAGGAGGCGCGCAAAATTTTCCTCTCGGCTCGTCTCGATGCCGATCAGGACCGAGCCGAAGTTGCGCGCCGACTTCTTGAGATACTCGAACCGCGCAATATCGTCGTCCGGCCCCAGCAGATTGAGAAAATCCTTGAGCGCACCGGGGCGCTGCGGCAGCCGGAGGATAAAGTACTTCTTGACCCCGGAATGGCGCTGCGCCCGCTCCTTGACCTCGGGCAAACGCTCGAAGTCGAAGTTTCCGCCCGAGGTGACGCAAACGACGGTCTTGCCCCGGATCCTGTTGCGCATATCCTTGAGCGCGTCGACAGCCAGCGCACCCGCCGGCTCCAGGACGATGCCTTCGATGTTCAGCATCTCGATCATCGTCGTGCAGAGACGATCCTCATCCACTGTGACGACCTGCCCCGGATCCAGATGGCGCAACCGCGCAAATGTTCGCGCCCCGATCTGGGCAACGGCCGCGCCATCGGCAAAGTTGTCCACATGATCCAGCCGCACAGGCGCGCCCGCCATCAGCGCAGCCTGCAGGCTTGCCCCGCCCTGCGGCTCGACCAGCGTGATCTCGGCCCGGTCGGCCACGTAGCTGGTGACGCCGGATGACAGGCCACCGCCCCCGACCGGCATCACGATATGGTCCGGCATCCCACCCAGATCCCTCTCGATCTCGACCATGACCGACGCCTGGCCCTCGATCACATCCTCATCGTCGAAGGGCGACAGAAATTGACCTTTCGTGCGCGCGCAATACTCCTGCGCGGCGGCAAGGGTCACATCGAAGTAGTCCCCGGTCAGCTCGATCCGCACGTTGGTGCCACCAAAGATGCGCGTCTTGCCGATCTTTTGCTGCGGCGTCGTCACCGGCATGAAGATCACGCCCTCGACCCCGAAATGCCGGCACATAAAGGCAACGCCCTGCGCATGATTGCCCGCGCTGGCGCAGACAAAGACCGGCGCATCGCCGCCCCGCGCCAGCACCTTGCGCATCGCGTTGAACGCGCCGCGCAGCTTGTAGGATCGCACAGGCGTCAGATCCTCTCGCTTGAGCAGGATGTTCGCCTCATAGCGCTCGGACAGATGCTCGTTGCGCTGCAAGGGCGTCGCTTCGAAAACATCGCGCATGGCTGCCTCGGCGGCGCGCGCGTTATGCTGAAAATCACTCATGCTACACTGCCTGCCCTAAGCGTGCGTTTCGCGCAAGAGGGCACGCCCCTGGCCTGCGCTGCCGGCAACCTCAGCCTAGCGGGCGGTCCTCGTAGAAATGTCCATAGATCGTGGTCAAGACGCTGACCTGCACCATTCCCAGCAGGACGCTGAACAGAAGCTGGATGGCGACTCCAAGAGGCAAGCTGGCAAGAGCGATCTGCGACGGTAGGGCGGTAGAGACGATGCTTGCCACGGCCATGATCAGCGTCACTACCGCGATGGCGCCGCTGCCCCGGCCCGTTGCCTCCACGCGTAACCTATGCCGATCGACCTTTCGATCGCGGCAGCCGGCGGAACGGCGCCAAGGTTTCCGAACACCATGCGCACAGCATGGCCCACTATCTTCAATCCCAGCATCCACGCCTCCAGAACCCTGTCTGTCTGGCTCAAACCACAGGCTTGCTGGGCGGACAAGCCTCGCAATCCCTTGCCCAGCGCCGAAAAAGCGGATACCTCCCGGCCCGACCCTGACAAAGGAAGTGCACATGTCCGCGCCCAAGAAAGTCGTGCTGGCCTATTCCGGCGGCCTCGATACCTCGATCATCCTGAAATGGCTGCAAACAGAATACGGCTGCGAAGTCGTGACCTTCACCGCCGATCTGGGCCAAGGCGAAGAGCTCGAGCCAGCCCGCGAAAAGGCGATCACCCTCGGGATCAAGCCCGAGAACATTCATATCGAGGATGTTCGCGAGGAATTCGTGCGCGATTTCGTCTTCCCGATGTTTCGCGCCAATGCTCTTTACGAGGGTCTCTACCTCTTGGGCACTTCCATCGCGCGCCCGCTGATCTCCAAGCGCCTGGTCGAGATCGCCGCCGAGACCGGCGCCGATGCCGTCGCCCACGGCGCCACCGGCAAGGGCAACGATCAGGTCCGGTTCGAGCTGGCGGCCTACGCCCTGAACCCCGACATCAAGGTCATCGCGCCTTGGCGCGAGTGGGATCTGACCAGCCGCACACGCCTGCTGGATTTCGCTGAAAAGAACCAGATCCCGATCGCCAAGGACAAGCGCGGTGAAGCGCCCTTCTCGGTCGACGCCAACCTTCTGCACACCTCTTCAGAGGGAAAGGTGCTCGAGGATCCTGCCGAGATGGCGCCTGACTATGTTTATCAGCGCACAGTCTCGCCTGAGGATGCACCCGATACCCCCGAATCCATCGAAGTCGGTTTCGAGCGCGGCGACGCGGTTTCGATCAATGGCGAGGCGCTCAGCCCCGCCACGATCCTCACACGCCTCAACGAGCTTGGCGGCAAACATGGCATCGGCCGGCTCGACTTTGTCGAAAACCGTTTCGTGGGCATGAAATCGCGCGGCATCTACGAGACACCGGGCGGCACCATCCTGCTCGAGGCGCATCGCGGGATCGAGCAGATCACGCTCGATTCTGGCGCGGGCCATCTCAAGGACAGCCTTATGCCCCGCTACGCCGAGCTGATCTATAATGGCTTCTGGTTCTCGCCCGAACGAGAGATGTTGCAGGCGGCCATCGACAAAAGCCAGGAACACGTCACCGGCACCGTCAAGTTGAAGCTCTACAAGGGCTCAGCCACATGCGTTGGTCGCTGGTCCGATCACTCGCTTTATTCCGAGGCGCATGTGACGTTCGAGGATGACGCAGGCGCTTATGACCAAAAGGACGCAGCCGGATTCATCCAGCTGAACGCCCTCCGCCTCAAGCTGCTGGCCGCGCGGAAGCGCCGTCTCAAGGACAAGTGACAAACCAAAGGGCGGGTCTCACCCCCGCCCTTTCATTGTTCCAAAAATACTCGATCCTTGGGTCCAGTCAAAACGCGCCGCTCTTTATCTGGGCGACCGCTTGGCCAGTATCCGCTGCAACGTCCGACGGTGCATGTTCAGCCGGCGCGCCGTCTCCGATACATTCCGGTCGCACAGCTCGTAAACGCGCTGAATATGCTCCCACCGCACACGGTCGGCGCTCATCGGGTTTTCGGGCGGCGGCGGCATGTCATCGCCAGTCGCCATCAGCGCATTGGTAATATCGGTCGCATCCGCAGGTTTTGACAGGTAATCCGTGGCGCCGATCTTGACCGCCGCCACGGCGGTCGCGATGGCGCCATACCCGGTCAGGACAACCACACGGCTTTCAGGCCGGCGTTCGCGGATCACCTCGACCACATCAAGGCCATTCCCATCCTCAAGCCTAAGGTCGCACACCGCGTAAGCGGGCGGGCGGGCCTCCGCGATGGCGCGGCCCTCGGCGACAGATGTCGCGACCTCCACATGAAAGCCGCGCTTTTCCATCGCCTTTGCCAGACGGCGCACGAACGCTTCGTCATCATCGACCAACAGCAAAGACGGGTCACTGCCCAGGTCCAGCTCGATTTCGGCCATTACGCGCGCTCCATTCCACTGTATAACATTGCCATGAAGTAGGTCGCGCAGGGACCTGCGTCAAATGGTGATCGCAGGCTAGCTGGCCTCGACAAAGCACTGCACCTTGTCTGCCATCTCCTCGCCCGTCATCTCGCGGCGGAAAAACTCGACAAAGCCGTGTTCCGGCAGGGTCAGATACGTGAAAGTCGAGTGATCGACGAGATAGTAATCCTCCTCGCCCGGGGTCGGCTCATGCGCCTTGTAATAGGTGCGATAGGCTTGGCTCGCGGCCTTGACCTGCTCGGGCGAGCCGGTGAGGCCCAGCATCCGGGGATGCAGCGCATGCGTAAAGTCATCGACGACCTGTGGCGTGTCGCGCTCTGGATCGACCGAGATGAAGATGGGCTTCACCATGACGCCGCGCTCTTCGAGAATGTCAGTCGCCACGGCATTGCGCGCCACATCCAGCGGGCAGACATCAGGGCAGAACGTATACCCAAAGTAGATCAGCGACGGCTGATCCAGCACCTGGGCACTGGTCACCGTCGCACCGGTTTCGTCAACCAGCGTGAAATCACCGCCGATGTCGGCGCCCCCATCGGCTATGGCTGTGCTGCGGCATTGTGCAAAGTCGTCGCCCCCGCGACCTGCTGTCGCAATGTAGATGCCGCCCAGCACGACAACCAACACGCTGGTCAGGGCAACCCCTGCGGCAATGGCGAAACTGCGGGTCATCGGGCGATCCTTCTGGCTGGGCAACTCTGGGGGTTTGTGCCACATCTACTCCATGCCACAGCAGACACAACAGGGTGAAACATCGCAGTCCGCCACTCCGATCGAAGTGGCGCCGCGCGGGCGTGGGGCATGGATTCGGCTGCGCACACTGATCCTTCTGCGATGGTGGGCCATCGTCGGCCAGATATCGGCACTGATCGTGGCCGAACGTGTCTTGGGCATCGAGATCGAAACCGGCCTTTGTTATCTGGTGATCGGCGCCGCCATTGTCAGCAATCTGATCGCCTCCATGGTTTTTCCCGCGACCAAGCGGCTGAGCGAGACCGAGAACTTTGCCGTCGTATTCTTTGATTTGGTGCAGCTCGGGATGCTGCTCTATCTTACCGGCGGTCTGAACAACCCGTTTTCGGTGCTGATCGTTGGGCCCGTCATTGTCTCTGCGTCGTCGCTATCGGCGCGCTCGACCCTCTTCCTGGGGATGGCGGCCATCTTGATCGTCACGGTGCTGGCGCTGTTTCATCTCGATCTGCGCAGCGACGCAGGCTTTGTCATGCAAAAGCCAGCGATCTTTCTCTTTGGGACGTGGATCGCCATCGTGATCGGAATCGTGTTTCTTGGCGTTTATTCGCGCTGGATCGTAACCGAGATGCACGCCATGTCCGGGGCGCTACAGGCCACGCAAATGGCCCTCGCCCGCGAGCAGAAACTAACTGATCTGGGCGGAGTCGTGGCCGCCGCGGCACATGAGTTGGGCACACCCTTGGCAACGATCAAGCTGACCAGCGCCGAGCTGGCCAGCGACCTGCCCGAAGGCAGCGACATGCGCGAGGATGCCCTGCTCATCAGTCAGCAAGCCGACCGCTGTCGCGACATTCTGCGGTCCATGGGGCGCGCCGGAAAGGATGACCTCCATCTGCGGCGTGCGCCCTTTACCGCCGTTGTCGAAGAGGCAAGCGAGCCGCATGCAGATCGCGGCAAGGAATTGCTGTTCGATCATGGCGCCTTGGGCGGTGAGGAAGGCGGCCCCCCTGTCATCCTGCGCCGCCCCGAGGTGATCCACGGTCTGCGCAACCTCATTCAGAATGCCGTCGACTTCGCCGACGCACGCGTCTGGATCGAGGTCAGATGGTCGCCGGGGCGGATCACCCTGCGCATCATGGATGACGGCCCCGGCTTTCCGCCACATCTGCTGGGGCGCATCGGCGATCCTCAGATCCCGCGACGGGCGCGCAGCGGTGGCAGCGCCGATCGCCGACCCGGATACGATGGAATGGGCCTTGGGCTCTTTATCGCCAAGACCCTGCTCGAGCGGTCGGGCGCCGACCTCAGCTTTGCCAATGGATCCGACAGCTTCAAGGGCGATTCGGTGATGCACGAAAGAACCGGAGCCATCGTCGAAGTGGTATGGCCGCGCGCCAAGCTGGAAGTCAGCGCAGTCGAGCCGGGCACGGGCATTGGCACAAACGTCCCGATAACACACTGAAAACAGTCGTTATCTCAAGGCGCGTGCGCCAAGCCTTCTTTGCTTAACCATGTGTTAACCAGGCGTGACGCACACTCGGCTCTCACGCGGGGCCGAAAAGGGGCGCATGGATGGTGTGGCTGCAAACGGGTTTGATCGCTGGATTTTTATCCCTTGGGCTTCTGTGGCTGGTCGGGCGTCTGTCGCCCACGCCGAGGCAGGCCACGATGCCCGCGCCGCCAAGCGGTGTCGCGACCTTCCTTTTCAGCGGCGACGAGATGTTCGATCATGACGCGGGTGCGCTCCCTGCGGGGGCGGGAAAGGCCGTGTATTGGGCGGATCTGCACGACTGGCTTGCGCCCCGCTTCGACGAACTGCCTGCCACGTTGACGGATCTGGCGCCGATGGCGACCATGCAGCTGCGCTCGCGTCTTGCTGGCGATACAGGCAGGCTCAAGCTGGCCTGCACCAAGCACGGCATTCGCGTTACCCTGACCGACCCGCCGCACGCCTGCCCTGCCGAGCGGCACGAAATGCTGGTCGCCAAAACACGAATGGATGAGGCCACAGACGCGTTCGAACGGGCGCCCCATCCCATCTGGAAAACGGCGCGGACTGGCGAAGTCCTTTGGCGCAATGCCGCATCCACTGCCGCCTTCGATCCTGCCGAACATTCGGATGCATTGGCCGGCGGCACGCCCGATGATGCCAGCGCCACGCGCCTGTCCATCACATCCGAAGGCAGCGCCCGCAGCCGGTGGTATGAAATCAGCCAGACCGATGATTGCCTTGGCACGCTTTACCATGCCACCGACATCACCAAGATCGTCAATGCCGAGCGGATGCAAAAGGATTTTGTTCAGACTCTGACCAAGACCTTCGCCTATCTCACCATCGGTCTCGCCGTCTTTGACAAGAACCGCAAGCTGGCGCTCTTTAACCCCTCGCTTGTCGATCTCACGTCGCTGGGCGCCGATTTCCTCAGCGGCAAGCCTGATCTCATGGCCTTCTTCGACAAGCTGCGCGATCGCCGCGTCATGCCCGAACCGCGCAGCTACGCATCATGGCGCAGCCAGATCAGCGAGGTCATCGGCGCCGCCGAGGGCGGTCTGTATCAAGAGACGTGGTCCCTGCCCAATGACGTCACCTATCGCGTCACGGGGCGGCCCCACCCCGACGGCGCGGTCGCCTTCCTGTTTGAGGATATCTCTGCCGAAGTCATGCTTGCCCGGCGCTTTCGCTCGCAGGTCGATCTGCGGCAGGCCGCGCTCGACAGCCTGCCCGAGGCCGTGATCGTCATTGGCCCCAATAGCGTCTTGGCGTTTTGCAACTCCTCCGCGATCGACCTTCTGGGCGTCGATCCCGATACCTCCTTTGCCGATATGTCCGTCCCCGATCTCATGGACGCTTGCGCCCGCGCCTTGCCGTCCCCGACGGTCTGGCGCGAAGTAGAAGAACAGCTCAGGTCGCGGCGGCAAGACGTCCCGCTGCGCAAGTCCGTTGAACTTCCGCCGGGCCACAGCCTTTGCTACAGGGTCGAGGTGCTCCCCGGCGGGGCACGAATGTTGATCCTGCGCAGCCGAACAGAGATCGCGCACGCCGTGGCGACCCGCGTTGCCGCCAGCTGAAGCCTCACGCCGTTTCCCTGACGTATCCGCTAAAGGCGAGGCACGCGCCGTTTTCAGACCGGGCACTCCGCTCCGCTCAAAAGCTGTGATCCCGAGTTTTTGGCAGGGCGTCTTGATCTCGGTTGCAGGCGGGCCCGGCGCGTGTAGTGTCGGCGCATGCCTGACCGCGCAACCTGCACCCTGCCCTCCGACGGCCCCGAACGGACCTGCGCCATCGCGCAGCGGCTCGGGGCGGTCCTGAGCATGGGCGATGCAATTCTGATGACCGGAGATATCGGCGCGGGCAAAACCCATTTCGCACGTTGCCTCATCCAGTCGCAGATGACCGATCCCGAAGACGTGCCATCGCCAACCTACACGCTGGTTCAGACGTATCCCGTTGCGTCCGGCGAAATCTGGCACGCCGATCTATACCGGCTGGGCGATCCGAATGATGTGTTCGAGCTGGGGCTGGTCGACGCCTTTGAAGCTGCGATCTGCCTTGTCGAATGGCCCGATCGCCTCGGTGACCTGGCACCGCGCCACGCGTTGGACCTGCGCATTGAAAACGTGGATGCGACCGACGCGCGCAGGCTGATCTTTTCCGGCGACGAGGGCATTTGGGCCGCGCGCCTTGCGGAGATTTCACATGACTGATCGCGACATCCTCGCCGCCCGCTTTCTCGATGGCACGGATTGGAGGGGCGCCGATCTCAGCCCCTTGGCCGGGGATGCCTCCAACAGACGCTACATGCGGCTGTCGCGCGCAGACGGCAGCGCGGTCCTGATGGATGCGCCCCCGGAGCGCGGCGAGGATGTGCGGCCCTTCGCGGCCATCGCGCGGCACTTGTCGGGTATGGGTCTGAGTGCACCGCAGATCCTGGCAGAGGACAGCGCGCAAGGGTTTCTGCTGCTGGAGGATCTGGGCGATGATCTTTTTGCGCGGGTCATCCCGAGCGCGCCCGCCAGTGAGGCCGAGCTTTACACCGCCGCCACGGATGTTCTGGTGCATCTGCACGCGCAGCCACTTCCGCCCGGCTTGCAAGCCTATGACCCCGCGCTGATGGCGGATATGTCCGCCCTCGCCTTCGAGTGGTACGCCAATGACAATAGTAGCGTAGGGCGCGCCGCCGCGCATGGCGCCATCCTGGCGGCACTTACCCAGCATGCCAGCGATGACAGCGTTCTGATCCAGCGCGATTATCACGCCGAGAACCTTCTGTGGCTGCCTGACCGCCTGGGTATCGCGCGGGTGGGCCTGTTGGATTTTCAGGACGCCATGCGCGGACATCCCGCTTATGATCTCGTGTCGCTCCTTCAGGATGCGCGGCGCGACGTGCCCGAGGATATCGAGCGCGCAATGGTCGAGCATTATGTCAGCCGCGCAAACGTTGATGCGGCGGCCTTCGATGCGGCCTATCATGTGCTGGGCGCGCAGCGAAATCTGCGTATCATCGGCGTCTTTGCACGGCTTTGCCTGCGCGATGGCAAGGCGCATTACATTGACCTGATCCCGCGCGTCTGGGCCCTGCTGGAGCGTGATCTGGCCCATCCGGCCCTTGCCCATCTGGCCCCTCTCGTCCTCGGGGTCCTGCCGACGCCGACCCCCGAATTTCTCAAGGATCTCAAAGCCAGATGCACCCTGCCCCAAACGACCTGATGCTCTTTGCCGCCGGGTTCGGCACGCGCATGGGCACGCTGACCCGTGATCGGCCCAAGCCGCTGATCGAGGTGGCCGGACGCGCCCTGCTGGATCATGCGCTGGACCTCGCGGAGGATGCGGGCGTCGGGCGCATTTGCGTCAACACCCATTACAAGGCTGATCAGATTGCAGCACATCTGGAGGGTCGCGATGTCGCCATATCCCATGAGGCGGGCCAGATTCTCGATACTGGCGGCGGCCTGCGTGCGGCGCTGCCCCTGCTCGGGGGATTGCCCGTCTTTACGATGAACACCGATGCCGTGTGGCAGGGGCCAAACCCCCTGACACTGCTCTCGCGGGCATGGGACGACACGGCCATGGACGCCCTGCTGCTGTGTTTGCCACCCGCGCAGGCTATCGGCCATGCGGGCAAGGGTGACTTCGTTCTGGAGGCCAACGGGCGCGCGACGCGGGGCCCAAACCTTGTTTATTCCGGCGCACAGATCATCCGCACCGATGTGCTGACAGAGATGCCGGATGGGGCGTTTTCGCTCAACCTTGTGTGGGACAAGCTGATCGAGGCCGGGCGCCTTTTCGGCACCAGCTATCCCGGCAAGTGGTGCGACGTCGGCCATCCGGGCGGCATCACCCTCGCCGAAGACATGCTGGGAGGGGGCAATGTTTGACTCTCAAGAGGCGCCGCGCGTCTATGGGCTGCCGCCCGGCGTGGATTTCCCCGCCCAGTTGATCGCAGGTATTTTGCAGCGCCTCGACGGACAGCCGCCCGAGGCGCTGGGCCGCGTGCATCTTATCGTCAACACGCGGCGCATGGCCCGCCGGCTACAGACCCTCTTGTCGGACGGGCCCGCACGTTTGATGCCGCGCGTGTCGCTGGTGGCCGAGCTGGGCCGCGACTGGAGAATGGCCGATATTGCACCGCCCGCGCCGCCACTGCGCCGGAGGCTGGAATTGATCCAGCTAATCTCGTCACTGCTGGATGCACAGCCGGATCTGGCCCCGCGCACCGCGCTCTATGATCTGGCCAACAGCCTCGCGACCTTGATGGACGAGATGGAGGGCGAGGGCGTGCCCCCGGACGTGATCGAAAGTCTCGATATCAGTGACCAATCCGGCCATTGGGAGCGGATTCGTGCGTTTCTCAACATTGTGAGGCATTTCATGGACGGGCGCGGCGCACCGGGCGCCGAGGCCCGCCAGCGCGAGGTGGTCCGCCGCAAGATCGAAGCGTGGCAGAGCGCGCCACCCCAGCATCCCGTGCTGCTGGCCGGTTCGACCGGGTCGCGCGGCACGACACAGATGCTGATGCAGGCGGTTGCGCGCTTGCCCCAAGGGGCGGTGATCCTGCCCGGATACGATTTCGACACGCCAGATCATGTCTGGGCGTCGATGGGTGACGCGATGCTCAGCGAGGATCATCCACAATACCGATTTCAGGTGCTCCGCGCTGCCCTCGGGCTTGAGGACATCGGGCGGTGGACGGATGCCGAGCCGCCCAGCGCAGCGCGGGCAAAACTCGTCTCGTTGGCGCTGCGGCCCGCGCCCATCACCGATCAATGGCTGGACGAGGGGCCCGAGCTTCGGGGGGTTGCCAGCGCGATGGACGGCGTAACCCTGATCGAGGCGCCGTCTCACCGCATCGAGGCGCTGACCATCGCCATGCGGCTGCGCGAGGCTGCTGAAACGGGACAGACCGCCGCGCTGATTACGCCCGACCGGGGGCTGACCCGGCGCGTCGCTGCGGCGCTGGACCGCTGGGGCATCATCCCCGATGACAGCGCAGGCATGCCGCTGCATCTGTCGCCGCCAGGGCGTTTCCTGCGCCATGTGGCCGAACTTGCGCTGCGCCCGCTGACAGCAGAGGCGCTTCTGACGCTGCTCAAGCATCCTTTGACACACACAGGCGGGCGGCGCGGCACGCATTTGCGCCTGACACGCGAGCTGGAGCTTCATCTGCGGCGCAAGGGTCCGCCCTTTCCGACAGCCAGCAGCATCACAGGCTGGGCCGCCACCCAGTCCGAGCCGATGGCGGCAGAGTGGGCCGCTTGGGTTGGCGACTGCCTGACCGCGCAGGAGGCGCCCGAGGCCATGCCCCTTGAGGCGCGCGTCAGTGCGCATCTGGCCCGCGCCGAGGCTATTGCAGATGGAAGCGCCCCAACTGCGGTCAGCGAGCTGTGGCAAGAGGAGGCGGGCAAGAAGGCACGCGCCGTGTGCGACCTGCTGGCGACCGAGGCACAGCAGGGCGGCGACATGCCAGCGACGGATTATGCCGCGCTCTTTGCCGCGCTGTTGCAGGGCGAGCAGGTGCGCAGCGCCGAGGCGCCCCATTCCGGCATCCTGATCTGGGGCACCCTCGAGGCGCGGGTGCAGGGCGCCGATATGCTGATCCTCGCCGGCCTGAATGAAGGCAGCTGGCCCGAGTCCCAGCCGCCCGATCCGTGGCTGAACCGGGCGCTGCGCCATCGCGCCGGGCTCTTGCTGCCCGAGCGACGCATCGGCCTTGCCGCGCATGATTTCCAGCAAGCGGTGCTTTCGGGCGAAGTCTGGCTGACCCGCAGCACCCGCTCGGACGAGAGCGAAACCGTCGTATCACGCTGGCTGAACCGGATGCAGAACCTGATGTCAGGTCTGCCGGATCAGGGCGGGCGCGCCGCGCTCGATGCGATGCGCGCGCGCGGGCAGGAGTGGCTGGACCGTGCGGCGCAGTTGGAAGCGGTCGAGCGCACGGCACCCGCCCCGCGCCCCGCGCCCTGCCCGCCCGTGGATGCGAGACCAAACCGCCTTTCAGTGACTGAAATCAAGCGGCTGATCCGCGATCCATACGCAATCTACGCCAAGCACGTTCTGGGCCTACGGCCGCTTGATCCGCTTATGCGCGCCCCCGATGCCCTGTTGCGCGGGATCGTTCTGCACGAGGTGCTCGAGCGCTTTGTCAAGGACAGCATCGAAACGCCGGGTCAACTGACCCGCGAGGCGTTGATGGATCTGGCGCAGGACGTCCTTGGCCGCGAGGCGCCATGGGCTGAGGCGCGCGCGCTTTGGCTGGCCCGGCTGGAGCGTGTCGCAGACTGGTTCATCGAAACCGAGGAGGCCCGGCGCGCCCTTGCCACCCCGGCCGAGTTCGAGGCCAAGGGACAGGCGCAAATGGCTGATCTTGGATTTACACTTGTCGCTAACGCCGACCGCATCGACATAGACGCGCGCGGCTGCCTGCATATCTACGACTACAAGACCGGCAAGCCGCCAACCACCAAGGAGCAGACACACTTCGACAAGCAACTCCTCCTGGAGGCCGCGATTGCCGAGCGTGCCGGATTTGGCGATCTGGCCCCCTGCGACGTTGCGCGCGCGGTCTATATCGGCCTTGGGGCCGAGCCATCCGAGACGCCTGCCCCGCTGGAGGACGAGCCCCCAGGCAAAGTCTGGCAGGGCTTGCACGATCTGATCTCGGCCTATCGCGATATCCGCAAGGGGTATGTCGCGCGGCGCGCGATGCAGGCCAAGAAAGATGTGGGCGATTACGACCAGCTGGCCCGATTTGGGGAGTGGGACATCACCGATGATCCCACCCCGGAGGTGCTGAAATGATTGAACGTGATGATGCCACATTGCGCCAGATCTCGGCGGCGCAGCCCGGTAATTCGACATGGCTCAGCGCGAATGCAGGCTCTGGCAAGACGCGGGTCCTGACCGACCGGGTGGCGCGGCTGCTGCTGAACGGCGTTGATCCGCAGCACATCCTGTGTCTGACCTACACCAAGGCCGCGGCGAGCGAGATGCAGAACCGTCTCTTTGCGCGGCTGGGCCAATGGGCGATGCTGGAGAGTGCCAGCCTCGCGGATGCGCTCCGCGATCTGGGTGTCGAGGGCGCGATGGACGACACCGCGCTGCGCGACGCGCGGCGCCTCTTTGCCCGCGCGATCGAAGCGCCGGGCGGACTCAAGATTCAGACGATCCACTCGTTTTGCGCCTCCTTGCTCAGGCGTTTTCCGCTTGAGGCCGGCGTCAGCCCGCAGTTCGTCGAGATGGAAGAGCGAACGGCCAAGCTGCTGCGCGCCGAAATCATCGAGGACATCGCCGCTGGCCCACAGGCAGCCAAGCTGGACGCGCTGGCCCGGCACCACACCGGCGAGACGCTGGACGAACTCACCCGCGAAATTGTGGGCCGCGCCCCCATGTTCGAGGCCCCCTGGACCGAGGCCGGGCTGAGCCAGGCGCTGGGCCTGAGACCGGATGTAACTGCCCGCAGCCTTGAGGAAGAAGTGTTTCTGGGGGGAGAAACGGGCCTGCTAGGCCGTTTAGTGACTGCTATGTCCGTTGGGAGCAAGACAGACGTAGGCACCGCCACCAAGCTGCGGCGCATCTCGTCGCTTGGTTATGACGCGCTTCCCGCGCTGGAGGATGCGTTTCTGACAAAATCGGGGAAAAACCCGTTTTCCGTGTCCAGCCGTGTGCCGACAAAGGCCACGCGCGAGGCACTGGGTGATACGATGGATCTGATCGACGCATGGATGCACAGGGTCGAGGAGGCCCGACCCAAACGTGTCGCATTGCAAGCCGTCCGCCTGTCCATGGCGCTACAGGAATTCGCGCAGGTGTTCCTACCCGCATACGCGCGCGCCAAGCAATTGCGCGGCTGGCTGGATTTCGACGACCTCATTCTGCGGGCCAAGGCGCTGTTGACACGGTCTGACGTCGCGGCTTGGGTGCTCTATCGCCTGGATGGGGGCATCGACCACATTCTGGTGGACGAGGCGCAGGATACCAGCCCCGTGCAATGGCAGGTGATTGACCGGCTCGCGCAGGAGTTCACGGCAGGCGAAGGCGCGCGGCAGGATGTTGAGCGCACGATTTTCGTCGTGGGTGACAAGAAACAGTCGATCTATTCCTTCCAAGGCGCCGATCCGCGCGAATTCGACCGAATGCAGCGCGAATGGTCCGACAGGCTGGGCGCCGCAGGCACGCCCCTGCACAGCCAAAGCCTTGAGCATTCTTTCCGCTCGGCCAGCGCCGTTCTGGATGTCGTCGACGCCACCTTTCGCGGACTTGAGGATTCGGGTTTTGCCCCGGATCAGAGCCACATTTCCTTTTGGCCCGACATGCCCGGCCGTGTCGATCTATGGCCCATCAATCCGGAGGCGGAGGCATCAGATCCGCCCCCTTGGCACACGCCCGTCGACCTGAAGGCCAAGGACGATCCCAGTGTCGTCCTGGCCGGCCAAATCGCGGATACCATCGCGCGCATGATCGCCGAGGGGCAGCCCATTCCGGACGCAGGAGGCATGCGTCCGGTGCACGCCGGTGATTTCCTGATCCTCGTCCAGTCGCGCAGCGATATTTTTCACGAGATCATAAGCGCTTGCAAGACGCGCAACCTGCCCATCGCCGGTGCCGACCGGATGAAGGTGGCGGGCGAATTGGCGGTCAAGGATCTGGCCGCTGTGCTATCCTTCCTCTCGACGCCTGAGGATGATCTATCGCTTGCCGTCGCCCTGCGCTCGCCCCTGCTGGGCTGGAACGAGGCGCAGCTTTATGATCTGGCCCAAGGGCGCGGGCGCAAATACCTGTGGGAGGCCCTGCGCGCCCGTGCCCAGGAATTCCCCGAAACCATGGCCTTTCTGACCGATCTGCGCGACCGGGCCGAGTTTTTGCGCCCGTATGACCTGATCGAACGGATCCTGACGCGCCACGATGGACGCCGCCGCATCCTGGCGCGGCTTGGGGCCGAGGCCGAGGATGGCATCGATGCGCTGCTGTCGCAGGCGCTGGCGTATGAGCAAAAGGCCGTCGACAGCCTCACCGGCTTTCTGGTCTGGCTCGAAACCGACGCGCTGGAGATCAAGCGCCAGATGGACGGCGCGGGCGATCTGATCCGCGTCATGACAGTGCATGGGGCCAAGGGGCTCGAGGCGCCTATCGTGATCCTGCCCGAAACCGGCAAGCGCAAGAACGACGTGCGGGCCCAGATCCTGAATATCGGCGGGGCCCCTGTCTGGCGCGCCAAGTCGGCGGCCTTGCCCGCGGCGCAAGCCACCGTGATCGACAACATCAAGGACGCGCAAGCTGCCGAGCGGGATCGCCTGCTTTATGTCGCGATGACGCGGGCGGAAAAGTGGCTGATCGTGGCGTCCGCAAGGGCGCCGGGCGAGAATGGCGATAGCTGGTATGAAAAGATCGCCGCCGGGTTGACCGACCTTGGGGCCGCCCCGTTTCGCATTCATGGCGGCGATGGCCTGCGCCTTGAGCGAGGCGACTGGAACGCCGCCACCGAGGCGCAAACCGCCGAGCCAAAGCGCGATGCCCCCCCGCTTGCCCCATTTTTCCATAGCGCTGCGCCTGCCGTCCCCGATGCCGCCGGCCTGCGCAGCCCCTCGGACCTTGGCGGCGCCAAGGCGCTGCCGGGTGATATCGGCCTCGATGAGGAGGCGGCAAAACTGCGCGGCAACCGCATCCATGCGCTGCTGGAGTTTCTGCCCACCCTGCCCGAGGCCGACTGGCCCGACGCCGCAGCACGCATCCTGCCGGATGCGGCTGATCTGCCGGATCTGCTGGAGGAGGCCGCGCGGTGCATCAAGGCGCCTGCGCTCGCGCAGCTTTGGACGCCCGCTGCGTTGCCCGAGGTCGGCATCACCGCCGAGTTGCCGCAGCTTGGACGCCTTCAGGGGGTGATCGACCGCTTGATCCTGACGGAAGAGGCCGCGCTGATCGTGGATTTCAAATCGAACGCCGTCGTTCCCGAAACGGCGCAGATGTGCCCCGATGGTCTTTTGCGCCAGATGGGCGCCTATGCCGCGATGGCCGCGCTGATCTATCCGGGCCGCCGGATAGAGACTGCAATTCTCTGGACACGCCGCGCCGCGCTCATGCCATTGCCACACGAGATTGTGACATCTGCGCTGGCGCGGGCGGGCGCAACTTGACCTTGGGCCGCGCGCTCCATACGTATGTTCGGAACCCAGTTGTAGGAGAGACCCATGGCAACCGTAGCCGTCACGGACGAGACGTTCGACGCCGAAGTAAAGAATTCCGATATCCCCGTTGTGGTGGATTTTTGGGCCGAATGGTGCGGCCCGTGCAAGCAGATCGGCCCGGCCCTGGAAGAGTTGTCCAATGAGATGGACGGCAAGATCAAGGTCGTGAAAGTCGATGTCGACAGCAACCCGAACTCGGCCGTTGCGATGGGCGTGCGCGGCATACCTGCGCTTTTCATCTTCAAGGATGGCGAAGTGGTGTCCAACCGCTCGGGCGCTGCCCCCAAGGCCGCGCTGCAAAGCTGGATCGAAGACGCGATCTGAGCGATCCGAATTATGTTATCTCAAAGGGCGCCCCGTGTTGCGGCGCCCTTTTTGCTGTCGGTCGCACAACTTGCGCTCATCGCGCCACGCTTCCATATAAGGGAAAACAAGGCAGGAGTATCATGATGTCGAGCGAGCAATTCCCCGGATGGCACGGCACCACCATCATCGGCGTCCGCAAGGGCGGCGAAGTCGTCGTCGCGGGCGACGGTCAGGTCAGCCTCGGCCAGACGGTCATCAAGGGGAGCGCCCGCAAGGTTCGCCGCCTCAGCCCCGGTGGCTTTGATGTGGTCGCGGGCTTTGCCGGATCCACCGCCGATGCCTTTACCCTGCTTGAGCGGCTCGAGACCAAGCTGGAGGCAACGCCCGGCCAACTGCAACGCGCCTGCGTTGATCTGGCCAAGGACTGGCGCACCGACAAGTATCTTCAAAAACTGGAGGCGATGCTGATCGTCACCGATGGCAAGGATCTTTATGTCATCACCGGTGCGGGCGATGTGCTCGAGCCCGAGCATGACGTGGCCGCCATCGGATCGGGCGGCAACTTTGCGCTGGCTGCCGCGCGCGGCCTGATGGACAGTGATCGCAACGCCGAGGAAATAGCGCGCGCCGCGATGGAGATCGCCGCTGATATCTGCGTCTACACCAACGGCAAGCTGACGGTAGAGACGATCGCCGGATGACCGCCGGCGCTTGTCTTTCTCGCGCCCATGCATACGTCCCGTCCAGATCGCAAAAGGAAATTGAATGACCGACCTGACCCCACGCGAAATCGTCAGCGAGCTGGATCGCTTTATCATCGGGCAAAAAGAGGCCAAGCGTGCGGTCTCGGTCGCACTGCGCAACCGCTGGCGCCGGAAGCAATTGGGCGCGGACCTGCGTGAGGAGGTTTATCCCAAGAACATCCTGATGATCGGCCCCACGGGCGTGGGCAAGACCGAGATCAGTCGGCGTCTTGCAAAACTGGCGCGCGCCCCTTTCATCAAGATCGAGGCGACCAAATTCACCGAAGTTGGCTATGTCGGCCGTGACGTGGAGCAGATCATCCGCGACCTGATGGACAGCGCAGTGACCATGGTGCGCGACCAGATGCGCGAGGACGTCACCAGCGCCGCCCGCAAGTCTGCCGAAGAACGCGTGGTGACCGCCATCGCCGGCGAGGACGCCCGCGAGGGAACCCGCGACATGTTTCGCAAGAAGCTGAAATCAGGCGAGCTGGACGACACCATGATCGAGCTTGAGGTTTCGGATAATTCCAGCCCGATGGGCATGATGGACATACCCGGCCAGCCCGGCGGCGGGCAGACACTGAACCTTGGCGATATCTTCGGCAAGGCGTTCGGCGGCCGCACGGTCAAGCGCAAGGTCACCGTAGCTGACAGCTATGACATCCTGATCGGCGAAGAGGCCGACAAGCTGCTTGATGACGAAACGGTCAACCGCGCTGCCCTCGAGGCGGTCGAGCAGAACGGCATCGTCTTTCTGGACGAAATCGACAAGGTCTGCGCCCGCAGCGATGCGCGCGGCGGCGAGGTCAGCCGCGAGGGCGTTCAGCGTGATCTTCTGCCGCTGATCGAGGGCACGGTCGTCAGCACCAAGTATGGCGCGGTTAAGACCGATCATATCCTCTTTATCGCCTCAGGCGCGTTCCACGTTGCCAAGCCATCGGATCTCTTGCCGGAATTGCAGGGCCGCCTTCCCATCCGGGTCGAACTACGCGCCCTGACCGAAGGTGATTTCGTTCGCATTCTGACCGAAACGGACAACGCCCTTACCCGCCAATATACCGCCCTCATGGGCACCGAAAAGGTCACTGTCGATTTCACTCAGGACGGGATAGAGGCGCTCGCGCGGATCGCCGCCGAGGTGAACGCCTCGATCGAGAATATCGGCGCTCGCCGCCTCTACACGGTCATGGAGCGCGTTTTCGAAGAGCTGAGCTTTGATGCGCCCGACCGCGCTGGCGACACGGTCACCGTCGATGCCGCCTTTGTCGACAAGAATCTGGGTGAGCTTGCAAAATCCACCGATCTCAGCCGGTATGTCCTTTGACGCGGTAGCAGGCTTCATCTTGGGAAAAATACTCGTTATCCGAGCGATCTCGCACGCGTGGCGGCTGAACAGCTGCGGCACCGCGATCATCTGAAGCGTTTTGCCAAAAGCCCTGCGTCTCGGCTTTTGGCGGCGCCAGTGCACAAAATAAAAGATGCGCGCGCGCCACCTTTTTCTGATGCCCCAAGTTAAAGGCGAGGCGCTTTAGGGTCTTTTAATCCCCTGACTTTCCCGCCACCAAAGGCGGATGCACACGCTTGCCTTCCTTCGCGATAATGCCCGCTGGCTGACCGCTGGAGTTCTGCTGACTTTTCTCAGCAGCTTCGGCCAGACGTTCTTCATCTCGATCTTCGCAGGCGAGATCCGCGAGGCGTTCGGCCTCAGCCATGGGCAATGGGGCGGCATCTATGGTCCCTTCTCGTTCCGTGTGGGTAGTCGGGCGCACCGGTGCTTGAGCCGCTCCCATATTTCGTGCCTTCGGTAGGCGCGTCCGACGCGGAGACCTCAGCCATCGC